>CAYRAE010000014.1:13037-25381 GCA_964422175.1 uncultured Luteitalea sp.
CACGAGACGTTCGACCTCGTCGACCGAGACGCGGTTGAAGTCGCCCGGAATCGTCTGCTTCAGCGCGCTGGCAGCAACGGCGAACCGCAGTGCGTCGATCGGCGAGCGGCCCGTGGCGAGGCCGTAGATCAGTCCGCCGGCGAAACTGTCGCCGCCGCCGATGCGATCCACGAGCCGCACGTCGTAGTGCTGGCTCCGCTGGAAGCTGCCCGTGGCCTTCTCGTAGATCACCGCGCTCCAGCCGTTGTCGCTGGCCGAGTGGCTCTCGCGCAGCGTGATCGCGATGAGCGAACAGTCGAAGGTATTCGCGACTTCGGCGGCCGTCGCCTTGTACGCCTCGAGATCGAGCTCGCCCGTCGTCACGTCGGTCCCGTGGACCTCGAAGCCGAGCACCGACTGGATGTCCTCTTCGTTGGCGATGACTACGTCCACCCACTCCATCAACGGCCGCATCACCGACTGCGCCTTCTTCGAGGACCACAGCTTCTTGCGGAAGTTGAGGTCCATGCTCACCGTCGCGCCGGCGGCCTTGGCGGCCTGCAGCGCTTCTTTCGCGCACGCCGCACCGTTGTCGCCGAGCGCCGGGGTGATGCCCGTGCAGTGGAACCACGTCGCGCCATCGAACACGCGCGTCCAGTCGACGGTGCCGGGCGTCATCTCGGCGACCGCGGACCGCGCGCGATCGTAGATGACCTGCGACGCACGCTGGCTCGCCGACGTCTCGGCGTAGTACACGCCGATGCGATCGCCGCTCCGCACGATGTGCTGGGTGTGGACGCCCTCGGCACGGAGCGCCTTGATGGCCGCTTCACCGATCGCGTTGTCGGGCAACGCCGTCACGTAGTAGCTCTCGAGGCCGAACGTGGCAAGGCTGACGGCCACATTGGCTTCGCCGCCACCGAACGTCGCGACGAACTGCGGGGTCTGGAGGAAACGCTCGAACCCCGGAGGGCTCAGGCGGAGCATGATTTCACCGAAGGAGACGACTTTCATGGCGGCTTGGGGGGTTACGGCTCAGGGCTTACGGCTTACGGCTTAGGGGAAGGAAAAAAGGAAAAGGGAAAAGGTACAAGTCAGGGTCGGGCCGACTTCACGCTGGCGACGACCGTGCGGGCGTTCTCCGCGATCTGGGCGAAATCGTTGGCGGCGAGGGCCTTGGCGTCCACCAGGTTGCTGCCGACGCCGACGGCGCAGGCGCCGGCCTTGATCCAGTCGCCGGCGTTGGTCAGCGTGACGCCGCCTGTCGGCATCAGCTTCACCTGCGGCAGCGGCGCCTTCACGTCCTTGATGTAACCGGGCCCCAGCGTCGTCGCCGGGAAGACCTTGACGATGTCGGCGCCCGCCTGCCAGGCGGTGAGGATCTCGGTGGGCGTGTAGCAGCCTGGCATGACGGCCACATCGTACCTGTGCGCCAGTTCGATCGTGCGCAGGTCGAGGATGGGCGACACGAGATACGACGCGCCTGCGAGGATCACCTGGCGCGCGGTCTCCGGATCCAGCACCGTGCCCGCACCCAACTGGAAGCCGCTCGGCAGATCCTTCGCGAGCTCTTCGATGAGGCCGACGGCGCCCGGCACCGTCATCGTCACCTCCATCGCCGTGACGCCACCTTCGATCAACGCGTCGACCACCGAGCGCAGCTTGCCGGCATCCTTGAGACGGATGACGGCAACCACACCACTCGCTTCAACCGCACGGACCACGTCGGTCCGACTCATGCCCGTCCTCCCGACGCCGCGACGGACGTCTCGAGATTGGCCGGCGTCATCCTCGGGACCAGCAGGTGGATGACGGCCAGCGCGATGAGATACAACGTGCCGGCCGCGATGAAGATCGGCACGTAGTTGTTGTTCGAGGCGTCGAGCCAGACGCCCACCGCAATCTGCATGATCGCACCACCGCAGGCACCCATCATGCCGCCGAAGCCGATCACGCTGCCCACCGCACGCCGGGGGAACATGTCGCTCACGAGCGTGTAGAGGTTGGCGCTCCACGCCTGGTGTCCCGACGCGGCGATGCTCACCAGCGCGACGGCCATCCACAGGCTGTCCACCTGCGCCGCGAACACGATGGGCGTCACGCTCACCGCGAACACGCCCATCGTCAGCTTGCGCGCGGCGTTGACGCTGTAGCCGCGGTGCATCAGCTTCGAACTCACGTAGCCGCCGAGCACGCTGCCGATGTCTGCCACGAGATAGATCGTGGCCAGCGGCAGCATCGCGCCGCGGATGTCCACGTGATGCGCCTTCACGAGGAAATCGGGCAGCCACGTGAGATAGAGCCACCACACCGGATCGGTGAGGAACTTACCCACCGCGTACGCCCACACCTGACGGCGCGGGTTGAGCACGATCGCGGTGATGAGTCCCGTGGCGAAGAGCACGATCGCGAGGAGACGCGCGGCAAAGAAGGTGACGGCCACCGTGCCGCTCACGAAGCACACGGCCGCGACGATGCCCGCCAGCACCAGTCCGGGGACCTTCACCGCCGCCCCGTCCGGCGGGTCGCTCTCGATCAGCGCGAGTTCGTCGGCGTTGACGTGCGGATGCTCGCGCGGCGTCCGGTACTGCAACCACCAGACGACGAGCCACAGGAAACCGATCGCGCCGGTGCCGACGAACGCCCAGTACCAGCCATACCTGATCGCGATGATCGGGACGATGATAGGCGTGGCCAGCGCGCCGACGTTGGTGCCGGCGTTGAAGAGGCCCGTCGCGAGCGCGCGTTCACGCTGCGGGAACCACTCGGCGATCGTCCGTACGGAGCCCGGGAAGATCGCCGCTTCGCCGACGCCGAGCAGCACGCGGCAGAGCGCGAAGCCCGCCACCGAGGCCGACATCGTGAGCCCGAGCGCACCGAACGCGCCCTGCACGGCGTTGCCGATGATCGGCGCTTCTGCGTGGAGCATGGCCGCCACGCTCCAGACGAAGATCGCGATGGCCAGGCCGCGTCGTGTGCCGATCCTGTCGATCAGCCAGCCCGACGCGAGCATGCCGCACATGTAGGCGACCTGGAAGAAGAAGTTGATGTAGCCGAACTCCGTGTTCGACCACCCGAACTCCTCGGTCAGCGGCAGCTTGAGGACCGCAAGCACATTGCGGTCGATGTAGTTGATCGTCGCGGCGAAGAACAGCAGCGCGCAGACGATCCAGCGTACGTTGGTGGGTTTGCCTGTGGCGGCCGGCCCGGCGGGGCCTCCGAGGGATGCGGCGTCTGCCTGGGCCATGGATTCTCCGGTGGACGACCGCTATTGGTTCACGCCGCTGGCAAGGAACCCGCCGTCGACGACGAGGATTTCGCCGGTGACGAAACTGGCGGCGGGCGACGCGAGGAACACGCCGGCGCCCGCCAACTCGGGAATGCTGCCGAAGCGCCGCATGGGCGTGCGCGTGAGGAACTCCTTGCCGCGTCCCGTGCCGTCGAGCAGCGCCGCGTTGAGATCCGTGCGGAACACACCCGGCGCGATCGCGTTGACGGTCACGCCGTGCGGCGCCCACTCGATCGCGAGCGACTTGGTGAGCGAGGCAACCGCCGCCTTGCTCGCGGCGTAGGCGGCCACTTCGTAGAGGGCCACGAAGGACGAGAGCGACGCGATGTTGATGATGCGTCCCCACTGGCGCTCGATCATCGAGGGTGCGAACACCTGACACGCACGCAGCGTCCCGGTGAGGTTGGTCTCGAGAATCGCCGCCCAGTCGGCCTCGTCCACCTCGAGGGTGGGCGACCGCTTCGTGCGGCCGGCGCAGTTGACGAGGATGTCGCACGGCCCGAGCTGCGCCGCGACGCCGTCACGCAGCGCCACGAGTGACGCGCGATCGGCGACGTCTACCGTCAGCCGCGACGTGCGCCTCCCCAACGCCTCGATCTCACCGGCCACCTGATCGACGAACGCCTGCCGTCGTCCCGTCGCCACGACATCGGCCCCCGCTTCAGCGAGACCGTGTGCCAGTGCCCTGCCGATACCCGACGTGCCGCCAATCACCACGGCGACGCGACCACTCAGATCGAATCCTTGGAACATGTCGAGGGTGGCAATCCTATATCAGGACAATTTCAGAATTTCACAATTTCAGAATTACTTACCAGCAGCGGCACGGACCCCGACGTCCTGGAATGTCTGCAATTCCGAAATGCCTGCAATTCCTGAAATTCTCCCCGCCTCATCCTGCTGGCGTTCACGAGCAGCGGACAGGTGCGCGTCCATGGCCTGACGGGCACGGTCGGCGTCGTGGCTGCGCAGTGCGTTGTAGATCGCGCGATGGTGTTCGGCCGCTTCCTTGAGATCGCTCGCCCTGTTGGCCGTGCGGCGGCGTTGCTCGTAGAAAAGCTCCGACACCATCTCGACGAGTGAGGCCAGGATCGGATTGGCGGCGGCGGCGGCCACGGCGCGATGGAAGCGGATGTCGTGCAGGAGGAACGCCTGCGGGTCGTCCATCGACGCGTACATCTCGGTGATCTCTTCCGAAATCGACGCGAGCTGATCGCCGGTGGCACGCTCGGCCGCGAGCCCCGCCACGCCGACCTCGAGGATCCGCCGCGCCTCGAACATCTCGTCGCGCGTGAAGCGGTGGAGCGCCGCCAGGAAGCTGAGCGGCTCGCTGCCGAGCGACGGCGGGCCGCCGCGAATGAAGGTGCCGGCACCGTGGCGCGACTGCACCACGCCCATGGCGGCGAGCGCGCGCAGTCCCGCCCGCACGCTCGGGCGGCTTACCCCCACCTGCAAGGCCAGTTCACGCTCGGCGGGCAGCCTGTCGCCCGGGCCGATGTCGCCGCGGTCGATACGCTCCCTGACGTGCCGCACCACAAGCTCTGCCGCAGCAACTTCGAACGGTTTCTTGGATTGGTCGTCGACGCATTTGGTCATACCAATTCAGCACCTTACTGGCAGTGTTGGATTGGCAGCGACCGTACCACCCGCACGCGGGCGTGTCAAATGTGGCGCTCATGAGGAGGCCGCTGCTCCTGCGGCGAGACCTTCGGGTCCCGCCGCCAGCAAGCGGCGACTCGTCGTCTTCAGAGTCGCAAAATTGGTTTCTCCACTTTTGGCTGATCCGACTTATCGGAGCCACCAAACCAAGAAACCGATGCGAGCTAGACCCACCAGGCTTCGGCGGGCTGCTCCTTCAGGATGAGGGGGCGCAGGAAGCGCACGGCGTTGGCCAGGCCTTCGTCGACGGAGGCCAGGGCATCCTCATGCTCGATGCTGACGACATGGTCGTAGCCGACCAGACGCAGCGCCGAGATGATCTCCGCCCAGTCGATCGCGCCGTGTCCCCAGCCTACCGTGCGGAAGAGCCACGACCGCTCCGTCATGCGCGTGTAGGACTTGGCGTCGATCACGCCGTTGATGCGCACGTTGTCGCGGTCGAGCGCGACGTCCTTGGCGTGGAAGTGGAAGATCGCGTCGCCCAGCGCGCGCACCGCGGCCGGGACGTCGACGCCCTGCCAGAACAGGTGGCTCGGATCGAAGTTCACGCCGATCTGCGTGCCGACGGCCGCGCGCAGCTTCTGCGCGGTCTCGACGTTGTAGACCACGAAACCGGGATGCGATTCGAGCGCCACGCGCACGCCGTGGTCCTTCGCGAATCTCGCCGCCTTCGTCCAGTAAGGAATGACTTTCTTCTCCCACTGCCAGTCGAGGATCGCGAGGTAGTCGGGCGGCCACGCGCACGTGACCCAGTTGGGTCCCTTGCTCGCGTCGCTGTCGCCAGGGCAGCCCGAGAACGTGTTCACCACGCCCACGCCGAGCGCTTCGGCCAGACGGATCGTCTTGCGGAACACCTCGTCGTGCGCCTTCGCGAACGCCTTGTCCGGATGCAGCGGGTTGCCGTGGCACGACAGCGCCGAGATGACGAGTCCCGCGTCGCTCAGCTTCTGGCGATAGGCCTTCACCTTCGCCTTGCTCGCCAGCAATCCGTCGACGTCGATGTGCGCCGCGCCGGGATACGCGCCCGTGCCGATCTCCACGGCGTCGAGCCCCGCGGCAGTGACTTTCTCGATGACCTGATCCAGCGTCAGCCCCGCAAACAGGGCGGTGAACACACCGAGCTTCATGGGGAAACCTCCAAATTGGTAGTGGCTCAGGGCTTACGGCTTACGGCTCACGGGAAAGTACAAAGAGGCGAAATCGCCGTAAGCCATCCCTAAGCCGCCATCGACACTGTGGCCGTAAGCCACCCGTAAGTCACACGCCTTGAGCCACCGTAAGCCGTAAGCCCTAAGCCGTAAGCCGTCATCCTCACTGTCGTCCTAAGCCGTCCCGACTGCTGTCCACACATTGCCGTTCCGATGACTGGTCAGCACGGCGTCGATGATCGCGTTGGCGCGCCAGCCGTCTTCGAAGGTCGCCATCATCGGCGACGCCTCGGACATCGGACGGCCTTCGACGATGTGCTCGTACGCCGCGGCGAGGATGTTGCGGAATGCGTCGGGCCAGGCCTCCTGATGGCCGCCGGGCAGCTTCGCGATGCCGGCCACTGAAGGATCCATCAGCGACGGATCCTTCTGGAGGATCACGTTGCCGGAACCGCGATGCCCGATCCAGAGCTCGTTCTGCTGCTCCTGGTGCCAGCGCAGCGACGCCGCGGCGCCATTCACCTCGAGCACAAGGTCGTTCTTGTGGCCCGCGCAGATCTGGCCCACGGAGAACGCGCCCCTGACGCCGCCCTCGAACCGCACGAGCACCGAGCACAGATCCTCGACCCTGATGTCCACCGGCTCCACCTGATCGTCGGCGCCGCCTTTCGCGAACGCGTTGCGCGATCCGAGCGGACGCTTGCGCACGGGAATCACCGTCGCGAGGTCGGCGAGCACGTGCGTGATGCGCAGGCCCGACACGTGCTGCGCCAGGTCGCACCAGTGCGATCCGATGTCGCCCATGGCCGACGACTCGCCACCCTTCTCGGGTTCGAGCCGCCAACTGTAGTCGGTGTCGTGGAGCAGCCAGTCCTGCAGGTAACGGCCGTGGATGAAGCGCGGGACGCCGATCTCGCCCTTCTCCACCATCACGCGCGCCTGCTGCACGAGCGGGTTGCCGCGGTAGTTGAACGTCACCGCGTGCACCACACCCGCCGCCGTGGCGGCGTCGAGCAGTTGACGCGCCTGCGCGGAGGTCATCGCCAGCGGCTTGTCCGACACCACGTGCTTGCCCGCCTTGATGGCGGCCATCGTCACCGGATAGTGCAGCGCGTTGGGCGTCGTGTTGTGCACGACCTGGATGTCGGGGTCGGCCACGAGCGCCTCGTAGCTCGCGTACGCCTTCGGCACGCCGAGCGCATCGGCCTTCCTGCGCGCCGACGCCTCACTCGAGTCGGCCACGCCCACCACATCGACGAACCCGAGTCGCCGCACCGCTTCGAGGTGATGGGGTCCGATGAACCCCACCCCGACCAATCCCATCCCGATTCTCTTCACGAGGACTCCTGATACTTGCGGCTTACAGGTTTCCGGCGCGCATCTGTTCCTTCACGTAGTCCATCGTGCGCCAGCACATGGCGAGGATGGTCCACGTGGTGTTCTGCGTACCGCCCGAGACGTACGGTGCGGCGTCGGCGAGGAACACGTTGTCGATGCCGTGCGGTCGGCACCACGCGTCCGAGTACGACGTCTTCGGATCGGTGCCCATGCGCGCCGTGCCGATCTCGTGGATCGACCATCCGGTCGGCAGCGGCTCGCGGCCGATGCGGATGTCCTCGGCGCCCGCGGCGCGGAACATCTCTTCGATCGAGTCGGCCATGTCGGCCACCATCTTCATCTCGTTGTCGCCGAAGCGGTAGTCGAACTTCAGGACCGGGATGCCCCACGCGTCGACCACCGTGTCGTCGAGCAGCACGCGATTCTCGTGGCGCGGCAGCACTTCGCCGAACCCGCCGAACGAGATGGGCGCCGGGTAGTACTTGCGGACCGTGCTCTTGAACGACGACCCGAAGCCCGGCGTGCCGTGCGCGTTGCTCGGGTACTCGCCCGATCCGCCGCCGCCCTGGAAGTGGTAGCCGCGGATGAAATCCTTCCGCTTGTCGTCGCCGATGTTGCGGAAGCGCGGCACGTACGGCCCCACGGCGCGCGCATCGTCGATCGTGGGCGACTTGCCCACGCGCTGCGGGATGATCCCGCTGCCCCGCACGCCCATGATGTGCTCGCTCAGGTAGCGCCCGAGGATGTCGTTCGTGTTCGCGAGACCGTTCGGATAGCGCCCGGTCTTCGAGTTGAGCAGGATGCGCGTGCTGTCGAGCGTGCCCGCGCCGAGCACCACCACGCGCGCCGTGAAGTCCATCACTTCCTTCGTCTGCGCGTCGATCACGCGGACGCCGCGCGCCCGGTTCGTGGCCTCGTCGAGCAGCACTTCACGCACCACCGAATACGGGCGCAGCGTCATGTTGCCCGTATCGCGCGCGGGCGCGATGAGCGCGGCCGGCGAGTGGAACGCCGCGTTGATCTCGCAGCCGCGACCGCAGCGTCCGCGACGCATGCAGCGCAGGCGGTACTTGTTGTTGAGCAGACCGTCCGTCGTCACGCCGGCGCGGCCGGGAATCAGCTTGCGTCCGAGCTTCGCGATCCCGTTGCGGAACACCGTCTCGGTGCAATTGAGCTTCGACGGCGTCTGGAACACGCCGTCGGGCACCTGATCGAGGCCTTCGATGCTCCCCGAGCAGCCGAGCAGTTCGTCGACCTTGTCGTAGTACGGCTTGACGTCCTCGTAGCCGATCGGCCAGTCCACGTCGTAGCCGTCGAAGCTGGCGGCCTTGAACTCGTACGGTCCGTAGCGCAGCGCGCCACGGCCCCAGAAGTTCGTCTTGCCCCCGAGGATGCGCGCGCGCACCCACGCGTACGGCGTCCCGGTGATCGGGTTCTGCTTCTCGTCCACCACCCAGTTGCGCGTGAAGGAGTTGCCAGCGTAGCTCGTGAGCTTGCGGTACTTCTCGAACTGCGGATGGTTGCCGTACGGGCGATCGACGAAGTTGTACTCGGCGACGTTCAGGCCGCGCATGTCGGGCGGCATCCGCTGGCGACGCAGCGACTGATACGGCCACTCCATCGTGCGGTATTCCTTCTGGTAGTCGAGCATCCGGCCCGCTTCGAGCACGAGCACCTTGATGCCCGCCGTGGCCAGCTGGAACGCCGCCATGCCGCCTGCCGCGCCGGATCCGACGACGATCACGTCCCACGGACCGGCGTCCGGCGTGATCTTCGTCGACAGATCGCGCGATTCGGCGAGCACCGCCGAGAGATCGATGTCGAGTGAGAAGTCGGGCTGCTGTGAACGAGCGTTGGCGGCCTGGCGTTGCATGAGTATCCTGGTCTCTCGAATTCCTAGAGGTTCCCGCGCTTCATCTCGTCCTTCACGTAGTCCATGGCGCGCCAGCAGAGCGCCATGATCATCCACGTGGGATTCTGACAACTGGCCGAGACGAAGATGCTGCCGTCGACGACGAAGAGGTTCTTCACGTCGTGTGTCTGTCCGAAGGTGTTGGTGACGGACGTCTTCGGGTCCGCGCCCATCCGCGCCGTGCCCATCTCGTGGATGGACCAGCCTTCGGTGAGCACGTCGCGACGTACGCTGATGTCGGTGGCGCCGGCGGCTCTCAGCATCTCCTCCGCCGTATCCGCCATGTCGGCCGCCATCTTCCGCTCGTTGTCGCTGAATGTGTAGTCGAACTTCAGTACCGGCACGCCCCACGCGTCCCTGACCTCCGGGTCGAGGAAGACGCGGTTCTCGCGGCGCGCGAGCACTTCGCCGAAGCCGGTGTAGTTGATCGTGGCGGGATAGTTCCGGCGGACGGCCTGCTTGAACGACGCCCCGAACCCGGGCGTCCCCGGCGCCAGCGCGGGGAACTCGGCCGAGCCGCTCGCGCCCTGGAACCCGTAGCCGCGGATGAAGTCGGGGTGCCTGTCGGTGACGTTGCGGAAGCGCACGATGTACGTGCTCTGCGGACGACCATCGTCGTTGGTCGGCGCGGTGTTCACCCGCGACGGCAGGATGCCGCTCGCACCGGGCCCCATCACGTGCTCGCAGAAGTAGCGGCCGACAACGCCCGAGGAGTTCGCCGCACCGTCCGGCCGGCTCGCCGATCGACTGTTGAGCAGCAGGCGCGTGGACTCGAGACAGGAGGCGGCAAGGATCACCAGCCGCGCCGAGAAGTCCATCGTGTCGCGCGTGCGCTGGTCGATCACGCGTACGCCCGTCGCCTTGCCGGTGTTGTCGTCGATCAACACCTCGGACACCACCGAGTCGGCGCGCACCGTCAGATTGCCGGTGTCGCGCGCGGGAAAGATCAGCGACGCCGGCGAATGGAACGCCGCATTCAGATCGCACCCGCGTCCACACCGGCCGCGCCCCATGCAGCGTGCGCGGTACTTGTTGTTCAGCACGCCATCGGTGGTGACGCCCGCGCGGCCGGGAATGAGGCGGCGCCCCATCTTCGCAATCGCACGCTGCAGTTGCACCTCACCGCAGTTCAACTTGAGCGGACGCTGGAAGATGCCATCCGGCAGGTGCGGGATGCCTTCCTTCGTCCCGGAGATCCCGAGCAGCGTGTCGACCTTGTCGTAGTACGGCGAGATGTCGGCGTAGCCGATCGGCCAGTCCTCACCGAAGCCGTCGTGCGTCTTCGCCTTGAGGTCGAGATCCGAGAAGCGCAGCGAGACACGGCCCCACAGATTCGTCTTGCCCCCGAGCACGCGCGCGCGCACCCACGCATACGGCGTGCCCGTGATCGGGTTCTCCTTCTCGTCGACGATCCAGTCGCGCGTGAAGCGATTGCCCGAATAGGCCATCACCTTCTTGTAGCGCTGCATCTCCGGCGTGAGGCCGTACGGGCGATCGAGCGTACGGTACTCGGCGGCCGCCAGCGCGAACTCGCCGACAGGCAGGCGATGGCGGCGCATGTCGACGTACGGCCACTCCATCGTCTTGTAGTCCTTCTGAGGGTCGAGCATGCGCCCGGCCTCGAGCAGGAGCACCTTCACGCCCGCCATCGCGAGCTGGAACGCCGCCATGCCTCCGGCCGCACCCGACCCTACGACGATGACGTCCCAGGGACCGGAGGCCGGCGTGATCGGAGGCGCGGGCTGGGCGTCCATCAGTCCGCAGCCTTGACCTGGGCCTTCTGCCCGCAGTGAGGACAGTCCTGGCCGTCTTCGGTGAGGCAGCCCGCGAACTCGGGCAGGAACTGGTTGCCCTTGTATTGCAGGTCCTTGTGGATGCCGATCTCCGACGTGTAGTAGCCGCGAATCGTCGCGTCCTTCGCCGTGCGGAAGAACTGCTCGACCGGCGTGGTCGGCTTGGCCTCGTTGGCGCTGACCTCGGTGAGCAGCGCTGTCGTCTGCGTGGCATTGAGCTTGACGAAGGGCGCCTTGAACTTCGCGACGGACGCCTCGTCGAGCGCGGCGACACCGGCCACCCATCGCTCGCGCACCGCCGGATCGGCCTCCGAGAGAAGCAGGTCGATGTAGTCGGCCACGCGCGCGGCCCGCGCACCGGGCGAATGCGCGTCGGTCGGGATGATCGCTTCGGCCAGCGCGTCGACCGTCGCGTACTGCGCCCGCGTCAGCGCCTTCAGGGCGGGCGCGGCGTTGGCGCGCTGCAGCGCCTCGTACGCCAGGGCCCCCTCTTCGGAGATCAACGGCAGCAGCGCGATGGACCCCACGCTGGCGCCAAAGGCCTTGAGGGCGGTTCGCCGGTTGATGCCGGCAGGTTCGACGTGTGACGTGTCGCTCATCTCTTCGTCTCCGGACCGCGACGGCGCGTGTGCCGCCGGCGGCCCCAGGTGTCAGGCTGTCGCCACCTTCGTGGCAAGCCCCGTGCGCGCCGATTCGTAGAGCGCTTCGGCCAGGGCCACGCTGCGCCGCCCTTCGCGTCCGTCGCAGGCCGGCCGCCGGTGCGCGGCCAGCGCCTCCAGGAAATCCTCGACCACGCGCCGATGCGGTGTCGCATCAGAGACTACGGCTGTCGAGGCGCTCTTCGTTGCACTCGTGAGCGACGGTCCGGCTTCGGCGCCGCTCTTCAGGTCCCAGCTGAGGATGCGATCGTGCTCGATGATCAGCGTACCCTCGGTGCCCGTCACGTCCACGCGCCGCGGATACCCCGGATAGGCGGCGGTGGTCGCCTGCAGCGAGCCGAGCGCCCCTGAGGCGAACGACAGCGACGCCACCAGCGTGTCCTCGACGGCGATGTCGTGCAGGAGCGCCGCGGCGCGCGCGTGGACCTCCGTGACGTCGCCGAGCAGGAACAGCAACAGGTCGACCGTGTGAATCCCCTGGTTCATGAGCGCGCCGCCCCCGTCGAGCGAGGGCGTGCCGCGCCACGCGGCGGTCGTGTAGTACTCGGGCGCACGATACCAGCGCAC
>CAYRAE010000015.1:0-23250 GCA_964422175.1 uncultured Luteitalea sp.
CCGACTGTCAGATTTTCGCCCGCCACAACTGTCAGATTTACCACCGGCGCTAACAATCGCTCTGGAGTTGCTCGGGGACATCAGGTCCGAGAGGCGTCCATAGCCCGCGGTGAACCACTACGCCATAGCCGTGCGATCACTACCGGTTTCCGCCGCTACGAGCCTATCGGCACGTGTTGGAGTGGGGCATCTTGAGACAGCCCCTTGGCTTCCGGCCTTGAATCGCTCGGTTTCGTAGAGATGGGCAAACGACCGTTCGACGCACTCGGCGCAGCGAACGCAGGAGCGCGAAGCCGCGGTGGCCGCGAATGCGTCGGCGATTCACGTAGACGAGCGCTTGCGCGTCAGGGGCGGCGACCACAGTCCTGTACCGAGATGTAGGCGCCGACGAGGAGCCCCGGCACGTAGATGTTGGCGTTGAGAACGACCGTTCGAGCGGCCACTACTGGTGGGATCCATACGGTCTCGGCGATAAGCCGAGGGATGTCAGCCGCGGTCAGGCTTGGTTCATCGCGACTGTCACCGCCATTGCTGTGCTTGACAGTTCGCGCACCCGCTGTGAGACTGCACTCACAGTTTCAATTCGGCACGTCTCGAACAGTCCGATCGCGACTTGTGCCGCGCGGCAGTGGCGCTTCTTGATGGCGCAGCGAGTGCGTAACGGTGAGGCGTGACGTCTCAGACGTTGCTGCCTTGTCGGAGATCATTGGGGCCGCTTCGAGCCAGCTCGACCCAAGGATGGAGCAGTTGGATATGGCGAATCCGTTCCGCAGAATTCGAGGTGTGTTGACGCAGATCGTTTGGGCCGGCGCGGTGGGTGCCATGATCCTCGCGATGCCTCGCTTCGAACCGCGGGCGATCGCGGCGCAGGACAGAGGGAGCGGCGGCCTTGGTCCTCGACTGGAGCGAGGCGAGCAGTCGGTGGTTGGCGTCCTTGGACCGTTAGGCGAATGGCCCCAAGTAGACATTATGCTCAACAACAATCAAGCCGACGCCATGGCGGTTGTTCCCTCGCTCTACGTGAGTGGGCGCGAGATCGTCGGCGAGTCGCTTGTACTCGGTCCTGGCGAGACCCGCTGGACACCCGTTCGTGACCTGTTTCAGCGCCGCAGTTTGCGGTCGCTCAGCGGCGCCACAGTCACATTACGTTACTCTGGTTACCTGCTCGATCTGCGCACACAGATCGTTGCTCGGAGAGGTGAGAAGACCGGCAGCGTTGACGTTCTATTTATTGGCGCCGGCGAATTTCGCTCACGTACCTTGAACGGCGCGTGGGTGACACCTGCTGGCGGTAACGCCGTGATCACCATCGCCAACACCACCGACGACGTCGTGAATGTCATGATAACGAGCGACCGTCGGCGGAGAATCCTGCGGCTATCGCCTCACCAGACCGAGACGCTGATACGCCCCGGGGCGCTCGATAGAGTCGGCGCGGACGCGATATCCATCGCGCACGATGGTGCTGTGGGGGCGGTACGCGCCGGCGGGTATCTTGAGTTTGGTTCGCGCACTTTCGGCATCCTGCGCTTCTACGACCCACGCGTGGCGCGGCAGCCCAATCTGGCTGCGTCCAACCTCCGGGTCAAGGGCACGATGGTGCAGATGGCGCTCTTCAACGCGAGCAGTCATCCGCTGACCGTAAAGCCGGAAGTTCGGGCGGCCATTCGCCAGCCTGGCTCTTCGACGTTCCTCCCGGGCGGAACCCTCCAGCCAGGTAAGGTGATGATCGTCGACACGCGTGCGATCGAACGCCTAGCCGCCGACCGGATCAGTGTCCGAGTGGTGAGCGACGGCGGTCCCGGCGATCTCGTTGGCTATCTCGCGGCCATCGACCGCTCATCGCTGACCGCCTTCGAGCTCCCCCTGCGTGAGCCAGGACCGGTTCGTCAGTCCACGGGAAACTATCCGTGGCGCTTGGACCACGACTACAGTTCGATTGCCTCCATTGCGAACGTGAGCGATGTGCCCGCGACGTTTTCGGCTGTCATCACCTACGACGGAGGCGTATATCGCGTGCGGCCGGAGGTGCTCGACCCGGGCGGAACTGCAACGTTCGATTTGCGGCAGATTCGCGATCAGCGACTCGTAGGCCTCGACGGGGAGACGCTGCCCCGCGAGGCGATGCTCGGCCAGTTCAAATGGAGCATCGCGGGGCCTGTGACGGGCGGTCGTCTCAATGGTCGGATGGAGATTGTCAGCCGGACAGCGGGCCAGAGCAGCAGTTACAGTTGCGGCCAGTGCTGTCCCGACAGTTATTGGTACGGCCTGCTGCAGCCATCGACGGTCTTCACCCCTACGGGACTGTCGAGGCAGTTCACGGTGATTTCCCAGATGCGAACCTGCAGCGGGAGCACCGGTGGACAACTCTACGCATATGCGACGTCGTGGAACGTTGCTAGCCCTTCGGTGACCTCTGTCAACACCGTTGGCTATGGCAGCGCCAGCGCCAGTGGTCTTTCAGGCGGAGACTCGGGGATTTCTGGATTCTGGACCGCCTCCCAGTGGGAGCCCTTCATAGAGGATTGTTATGAGAGCCCGGTGGACGCCGGTGGTAGCGGGGACGTGGAGGTAAAGACGCCCACGTCGCTCAGCATCGTGTCGTCGGAATACCTGAACGCTCCGCCTGCACCCTACGACTATCTTCGGATCTATCAGATCCGCGATCAGAATGGGCAGCCTATGCAGGGCTTCGGTTCCAGTGCACTCAACGTCACCGAGTCCTACACTCCTAATCCTGCCAGCGGCAACTGCAGCGCGTCGACAATCAGTACCGGAGGTGGTTATGCCTTCGACAATGGTCAGTTCATCGACAACTACACACTGACAGGGTCGCCTCCGAACCCCTGTACGAGCACGTCGACTCAGAAGCACTTCGTCAACGGTCATCAGGTGTCGACGATCAGCGTCACTTGGACTTACAGTGGCGTGACGGTATCGACCCCATAGTCGAGTCCAATGCGAATAACTTCAATCACGAACGTCGCTGTTCTCCTTGTGGTCGCCAGCGCGCCAGGCGGCTTCACGGCGCGTCAGGCGACGCCGACACCGATGGCTCCGGCGGCCCTCCGCCAGAGTGCCGCTGGACATCCTTACGCGTTCGCGATGACTCTGGCCGAAGCGTCAGTGCCGTCCGGCGTGGTGGTGCAGGAATCGACGTGGCGCGGGACGGTCGAACGCCCGGATTTCGGTTTCGCGCGCAAGCCTGAGGTGACCCTTGACGAACTGGCGAAGGCGTTCAACGGGCGCCATGCGGATCAACAGGCCACAGTGATGGACGGAGTGCTCGTTGTGCACCCGGGCGCTCGCCTGCCCGAATCACTGCGACAGCCCAGCGGTTTCGCCAGGGGCAGCGTCGTTGGTGCGATGGATGCCCTGCGCCGGGTTGTGTCGGGCATCGACCCGGTGCTTGCAAGGCCGGGCGGAGTCCTCGGCAGCAGGATCAACGCCGATCTCGCCGATCGTAGCGACACCGCTCAGCTCGTCTTCGACGGCTCGGAGAGCCGCATCGTCGATGGCCTGAACGCCATCGCAAGGCAGACGAGGAAGACGTGGCTGGTCGTGATCGCGGACACGGGGCAGCCCGCACCGATCATCCAAGTGGGTTTCGTCAATCGAGGCGGATCGACGTCGTTGTTGGTGGTGCAGGCGCCGATGAAATAGGTGCCGGCAGAGCTCAGTAGAGTGAGCCGCAGTAGAATCCGTCGTGCGGGCAGTTCGGCGGCGAGTCGCTTCAACGCCGTCGGGCTGCCGACGTACGTCGTCCTCCGCCCGCGCTGAGCGGTTGCCGGTTGCCGGTTTGCCGGTTGCCGCCCCCTACCTGTCCTTCACCTTCCACCCGAGCACCCTGTCCGCGTTCGATTGGTAAATCTTTCGTAACACATCGTCTGGCAGGTGCAGGCCGTGGACGCGCCACTCGCCCGTGGTCGGGAACGGGTGGTCGTAGTACTTGAAGTACTCGTCAGACGTTTCGAGCAGGCGGTAATAGAGGCGGTGCCGCGGCTGGTCGGGACGACCGGGATACCTGTCTGTGCCGAAGAGCACGCGATCCTGCCAGCGAATCAGGAACGCGCGCGCCGTGTACGGCTGGCGGCCCATCTCGGCCTCGCGCGCCGAGAGATCCACGACCATGTTCGGATAGCGCTCCAGCCGCCGCGCCAGCGCCGCGAGATCCTCGCCGTTGTCGCCGAGATGCGCGGCGATGAACGTCGTCTTCGGATGCTTCGCGATCATGCGATCGCGCTGCGCCAGCACCTCCTCGCGCGCGGGGAAGCCGGGACCGTGGAAGCTCCAGTCAGGGTGCCGCTTCAACTGCAGCCAGCGCTCGTTCTTCTCGTCGATCGGCTGGAAGAACGCCACGGGATCGGCCGAGTGGATGAGGACGGGAATGCGCAGGCGTCCGCAGGCCTCCCAGATCGGATCGATGCGCGGGTCGTCGATGGGCACCACTCGGCCGCTGCGATCCTTGATGGTGAGCCCGAAGCTCTTGAAGATCTTGACGCCCGCCATGCCGCGCGCGTGCGCGCGTTCGAGCATCGCCACGTGATCGGCGGCGAACGTCGGCTCGTCGATCCGGCTGAAGTCGATGTTGCCGAAGATGACCAGGCGTCCGGGCGACGCCTCGTGATAGCGCGCGAGCATGCGATCGAGCTGCGCGCCGAAACCACCGCTCAGGTTCACCGAGCGCTCGACGCCGAGATCGTCCATGGCCTTCAACAGCGCCGCAGGCTCCACACTCGCCGGCCAATGTGCGTGGATGTCGGTGGCCGGATACTTCGCGCGATCGACGTGCGTCTCCTTCGTCACGAGCGCCGGCACGGGATCGTAGGGACGGAGCACCGTGTCGCCCACGAAGATCGCCTGCCCCATCGGCGGATCCTGCTCCCGCTCCTGCGCGACGCTCCAGGCGACAGCCCCACCGACGCCCGCGCCCAGCCCCGCCGCGACGATCCACCGCAGAGACTTTTGAAACGTGTTCCGGATGATGCGAGACTCTCGCATGCGTCACTCCCTCCCCGCTGCCGCGGCGCTGCCGCTGGCGATGCTCTTCCTGCCGTGCGCGTCGATCGCGAACGGTCAACCTGCAACCGCACCGGCCCCGGCCCAATCGGTGACACGCCCCGCCGCGTCCGTGCAGCACGTCGACGTCTACCGCGTCGCCGGACGCTACGGCGGCTGGCCCGCCAATCATGGCATCTGGGCCTGGGGCAACGAGATTCTCGTCGGTTTCGAGGCCGGATACTTCAAGGACAGCAAGACCAGCCACTCCATCGACTACTCGCGTCCGGCCGAACACCTGCTCGCGCGCAGCATGGACGGCGGCGTCACGTGGACGGTCGAGCACCCCGCCGATCTCAAACCGCCGCCGGGACTGCAGCAGGCCGGCGTGCCTGCCGAAGCCGGCGGCCGCCCCGTCACCGAGAGCCCGGGCGACATCCCGTTCACGCACCCCGACTTCGTGTTCACCGCGCGCATGGCGAGCATCCACGTCGGGCCGTCGCGGTTCTACTACTCGATCGATCGCGGCCGCACCTGGAAGGGTCCATACGCGCTGCCCGATTTCGGCACGCCCGGCATCGCCGCGCGCACCGACTACATCGTCGACGGTCCGCAGACGATGACGATCTTCCTGACGGCGGCGAAGGCCAACGAGAAGGAGGGGCGCGTGATCGCGGCGCGCACGACCGATGGCGGCAAGACGTGGACGCGCCTTGCATACGTGCACGACGAGCCGGCGGGCAACGAGTTCGGCATCATGCCCTCGACCGTGCGCCTCTCGCCCACGTCGCTCTACACGACGGTGCGCTATCGGCGGTTCATCGAAGCGTACAGATCAGACGACAACGGCCTCACGTGGACGGGCGTCACACGCGCCGTGCCTGACACAGGCCGCGGGAATCCGCCGAGTCTCGTGAAGCTCGTCGATGGGCGGCTCGTGGTCACGTTCGGTTATCGGGCGGAGCCTTATGGCATGCGTGCACGCGTGAGCACCGACGAGGGACGCACGTGGAGCAACGACATCGTGCTGCGCTCCGACGGCGGTACATGGGACCTCGGCTATCCACGCACCGTCGTGCGCCCTGACGGCAAGCTCGTCACGGTCTACTACTACAACCAGGGCGACACCGAACGCTTCATCGGCGCCACCATCTGGCAACCGTAAGGCCCGGCCTTGAGCCTTGGGCCTTGGGCCTTCGTCATCCGGCATTCGGCATCGCGGCATCGCGGCATCGCGCCATCGGCATCGCGGCATTTCCATGAACAAAGCCCTCGGCTGTCTCGCGTATCTCGCCCTTGCGGCGGCCCTCACGTTCGTCATCGATCACGCGACGGGTGCCGACGTCGCGCCGGTGCTGCGACCGTGGGCGGCGCTCGCTGCCGCGGTGCTGCTCGTCCTCGGGCTGTCCAGCATCGTCGAGTTGCTGATGGGATACGGGCGCGGCGAGCGCAGTCGGGGCAGCATCCTCGCGCGGGCGCGCACGGGTGAACCGCCTGCCGACGGCGGGCCGATGATCGTGACAGGCAACGTGCGCCAGCAGAGCGGCATGCCGCTTCGTGCGCCGCTGTCGGGAGTCGAATGCGTAGCCTACGACTATCGCATCTACGAGCTGGTGCGGGGCTACGGCGATGGGGCGATGAGGCACCGGACCACCGTGCTCCACTGGTGGGGCATGGCGAGCCTGCCCTTCATCATCGATGCCGAGCGACGCGCGATTCGCGTGCTGGCCATGCCGAGGGTGCTCGACGCACCGAGGACGCACAAGACCGAGGACGTGATCGAGCGCGCCCGCCGATACGTCAGGACGACGACGTTCGAGGACAAGTCACACGTCGGCACGATGGCGTCGGCCGTGACGATGTTCGGCGAACTGGTGAGCGCGCAGGGTTCGGGTGTCCGTCACGACTGGCGACGAACTGGCACCACGGCGGATCCCGCAACCCTGCTGATCGAAGAGCACACGCTGCCCGTTGGCGTCGAGGTATCAGTGGCGGGGCCGTGGTCGCCGAAGCACCAGGCCATCGTCCCCGAGGGCGTCGGGGGCGACACCGTGACGGCCGTCACCGGCGGCGCGCACCTGCTGCAGACGCACAACAGCGCGGTCCCGCATTCGGCGCTTTCAGTCGGCGTGTTCGCGGTGATCCTGCTGGCGCTCGGCACCGCGATCGCCTGGGCCGCCAGCGCCGGCTACCTCGCCGCGTCGGCCCTCGGCCTCGACCAGTGACGTAACGCCGCCGGGCCGAGCTCGGCGGGATGGAGCGAACGGATTTCAACCTGTTCGTCGGCGCCAGGGCTGAAGCCCCTGGCCTCCACCTGACCGGTTGCCGGTTGCCGGGATCTACCCCGCCAGCCAACCGTCCAGGTGCTCGGCGACGAACGTGTCGTCAGAGAGATGGGGGTACTCGCGATACACCCGATCGATTTCGTCGGCCTGACCCTGACTCATGACTTCGTGTGCGTCGAGGCAGCGCGTCGTCTCCAGCAGGCCCTGACGACGAAGGACCTCATGGATGCCGGCGATACAGCCGGCGAATCCGTTGGCCGAATCGAAGAACGCGGCATTCGAATCCGTCACCTCGATGCCGCGCCGCAGCAGCGCCTGATCGACGCGCTCCTGCTCCCACGTCCGATGGCACTCGTCGACCAGGCTCACCGCCTTCGACGTCCACACGGCCCAATGTCCCAGCAGTCCGCCGATGATCCGCCGCTGCCGCCCTTCTCCTGCCGGGAAAGGCGTCACGAGGTCCGCGACGATCGCATCGTCGTTCCCCGTGTAGAGCGCGATGTCGTCGCGCCCGGCGTCCACCACCGCGCGCACGACGTCGAGCGTCTGATACCTGTTGAACGGCGCGATCTTGATCGCCACGACGCCGGGGATCTCCGCGAACCGCCGCCAGAACGCGTACGAGAGTCGCCGGCCGCCCACCGACGGCTGCAGATAGAAGCCCACGATGGGGATGCACGCCGCCACCCTGCGGCAATGCGCGATGAGCTCATCGTCGGTCGCGGTGCGCAGCGCCGCGAGACTGAGCAGGCCGGCGTGGTAGCCGAGCGTCGCAAGGAGCGTCGCCTCGTCGCATGCCTGGCGCGTGTCGCCGCACACGCCGCCGATGCGGACCAGCGGCGTCACGCGTCCGAGGTCCGCGCGATCCATCTCCTCGCGTGCGAGCGACAACACGGGCTCGAACAGCCCGACCTTCGGGTCGCGAATCGCGAACTGCGTGGTGTGCACGCCGACGGCGATGCCGCCGGCACCAGCAGCCGCGTAGTAACGCGTCAGCGCGCGCTGACGTCTTTCGTCGAAGCGCCCCTCGGCGTCGAGCGCGAGCGGGTGCGCGGGAATCACGAGGCCGCTGTCGAGCGCGGCGCGAATGACTGCGTCCATGTCAGAACTTTCCGTCGCGCGACTCGAAGTGCGTCGGCTTGCCGAGGCTCGATCCGCCGCGCGACACCCAGTCGGCGGTCCAGTCGATCAGTTGCGAGAGGGCGACGTCAGGCCGGCCGAGGTCGGACCACCCGCGCGCGCCGTTGCTGAGGAGTGCGTCTCCGGCCTCGGTACCGGTGAATCGCGCCTCGCGTCCCATGCGCTCGCCGAGGGCGAGGCAGACGTCGCGTACCGAGAGCTCGTCTGGGCCCGCGATGTTCACAACGTACGGCGGCGATGCCGCGTGCCGCAGCGCGGCGATGGACATCGCGTTGGCGTCGCCCTGCCAGATGACGTTGGCGTAACCCATGGCGAGGTCGATGGGCGTCCCGGCGTGGACCTGTCGCGCGAGATCCACGATCAATCCGTAACGCATCTCTGTCGCATAGTTCAGGCGCAGGATCGACACGGGCGTGCTGTTGGCGCGGCTGAAGTGCTCGAACATGCGCTCGCGTCCGAGACAGCTCATCGCGTACTCGCCGACCGGCGACGGGCGATCGGATTCCTGCGATCCGCCCCTGCCGACGGCGGTGAGGCCGTAGACGTTGCCCGTCGAGAACGCGGCGATGCGGCTCCGCGCGTAGCGCCGGCACACCACCGCCGGCAACCACGCGTTCATCGCCCACGTGAGGGATTCGTCGCCCGTCGACCCGAACTTGCGTCCGGCCATGTAGATGACGAGGGGCGCGTCGGGCAGTCGCTCGACGGCGGCCTCGTCGAGCAGATCGCAGCGGATTGTCTCGACGCCCTGCGCCTGGAGCGCCTGCTCGTGCCCGGGTTCGGAGAAGCGCGCCACGCCGATGACGCGCCGCGTGACACCGGCGGCATCAGACGCGCGCCGCGCCATGCGCGCGAGCGTCGGCCCCATCTTCCCCGCCACGCCGAGCACGATGAGGTCGCCGTCGAGCGCGCGCATCGCATCGATGGCGGCCTCGCTCGGCGTGCTGAGGAGATCGTCGAGTTGCGCCTCGTCGGCGATGGAGCGCGGCCACGGTGTGTCGGACATCGAGGGGATCATAACTGCCGGCAACCGGCAATGGGCAACCGGCAACCGGACATCTGCCGGGCACCGGCCCGCATCCGCACCTCCGGTGCTTCGGCGCGGCAAGGCCTGGGCAGCGCCAGATGGACGCTATGCTTTCCCTCATGTCTTCACCCGACACTGCCGTGCTGCGACCGATGCGCGAGTCGGACGTCGACGCGGGGCTGCGACTCTGCAGGCAGAGCGGGTGGAATCAGGTCGCGAGCGACTGGCGGCAGTTCCTCACGCTCACGCCGGACGGCGCCACAGTCGCGGTCGCGGCTGACGGAGTCGTCATCGGCACCGTGACGACGATGAGGTATGCCGCGGTGGATAGCATCGCCACAACCGACGCGCGTCGAGGTGGCGTGGCATGGGTGGCGATGGTGCTGGTGGACGCCGAGCGGCGCGGCGGCGGGATCGGCACGCGGTTGCTCCGCCACGCGATCGACACGGCTCACGTTGAAGACACGCTCGGCCTCGACGCCACGCCGCTCGGGCAGCCCCTCTACGAGAAGCTCGGCTTCGTTGCGGCAGGCTCGCTGCTGCGCATGCAGCGACAACCTCTCACAGATGGAGGCCAGGGGTTTCAACCCCTGGCTCATATACGGCCGGCAACGCCAGCCGACCTCGACGCCATCGCGCGACTCGATGCGCACACGACGGGTCTCGATCGCACCGCCATGCTCGCGTGGTTGCGCGACGGCGCGCCGACAGCAGCGTGGGTGTGTGAGTCAGCCGGCGACACCACCGGCTTCGTGCTGGGCCGCATCGGTCACGACGCGGTCCACATCGGCCCTGTCATCGCGCCAGACGCCGATGCCGCAGCCGCGCTACTCGACGCCGCCACCTCCGCGCACCCCGGAGCCCGCCTCTACCTCGACATCGACGATACGCACCGCGACTGGCGCGCCATCGTCGAAGCCCGCGGCTTCATCGCCCAGCGCCCCTTCACCCGCATGTACCGCGGCCCCTGGCGCCCCCCTGCTTCCGCTCCGCTCCCCTCCTCGCCCTCCGTCCTCCGTCCTCTGATGTTCGCGATCATCGGGCCCGAGTTCGGCTGAGCTCCGCCGTCCGGTTGCCGGTTGCCGGTTGCCGGTTGCCGGTTGCCGGTCACGCCCTGCCCTCTCCGCTATGATGGTTGGCATCCGTGACCGACCTCTCGCAATGTCTGTCTGCCATAGCCATGCCTGGCGCGTCCGTGTCGCGCGACGCGGTCGCCGACGTCGTCACGCGCTGTTGTCCGCTCGATGACTGGCGCGGCACGCGCGTGCTGGCCATCGTGCCCGACGGCACGCGCACGGCGCCCGTCGGCACCGTCTTCAGGCTCCTGCACGAGCACCTGAGCGGGCACGTCGCCGCGCTCGACGTGATGATTGCGCTCGGGACGCACCAGCCCATGTCCGAGGAGGCCATCTGCCGTCGCCTCGACATGACGATGGACGAACGGCAGGGGCGGTATCGCGACGTCGCCTTCTTCAATCACGCGTGGGACGACCCCACCGCCCTGCAGCGCGTGGGCGTGCTCGATGCCAATCGGATCGAGGAACTGACCGGCGGCGCCTTCGCCATCGACGTACCCGTCGAGATCAACAAGCGCGTGCTCGAGTACGACAGGATCGTGATCATCGGTCCGGTGTTCCCGCACGAAGTGGTCGGCTTCTCCGGCGGCAACAAGTACCTGTTCCCCGGCGTGAGCGGTCCGGCCATCCTGAACTTCTTCCACTGGCTCGGTGCGGTGGTGACCAACCCGATGATCATCGGGAACAAGTGGACGCCCGTGCGCAAGGTGGTCGACGCGGCGGGCGCCCTGGTGCCCGTGCCGAAGACGTGCTTCTGTCTCGTGGTCGGGCCCGACGGGGCGCTCGCGGGAATCGTCGTCGGCACACCCGAAGCCGCGTGGACCGAAGCCAGCGAGCTCTCGCGCCGCACGCACATCGTCTACAAGGACCGCCCGTACCATACGGTGCTGTCGTGCGTGCCGCGCATGTACGAGGACCTCTGGACGGGCGGCAAGGGCATGTA
This sequence comes from uncultured Luteitalea sp., assembly GCA_964422175.1. Classification (GTDB taxonomy): domain Bacteria; phylum Acidobacteriota; class Vicinamibacteria; order Vicinamibacterales; family Vicinamibacteraceae; genus Luteitalea. The sequence continues at coordinate 11,470 of CAYRAE010000015.1, forward strand.
CAAGCTCGAACCCGTCGTGGCCGACGGCGGCGAGTTGATCATCTATGCGCCGCACATCTCCGAGGTCTCGGTGACGCACGGCCGCCTGTTGCTCGACATCGGCTACCACTGCCGCGACTACTTCCGGGGGCAATGGGATCGCTTCGGCCACCTGCCGTGGGGCGTGCTGGCGCACTCCACGCACGTCCGCGGCGTGGGCACGTACGAAGACGGCGTGGAACGCTGCCGCATTCAGGTGACCGTCGCCAGTCAGATCCCTGAACGCATCTGCCACCAGATCAATCTCGGCTACCGCGAGCCCGCGACGATCGACATCGAGTCCTTCGCCAACCGCGAGAACGAAGGCGTGCTTTTGGTCCGCAAGGCCGGCGAGATGTTGTACCGGCTGTCGGACGCCCCAGCCTGGGCCGCCGAAGCGTAGGAGAATTTCAGAATTTCAGAATTTCAGAATTGCTTACCTTCAGTAGCGCTCCGAAGCGTGGCGGTGGCAAGCCAATTCTGAAATTGTGAAATTGTGAAATTCCGCGCTTCACCAATACACGCATTGATCGACACGCCCCGATAGGCATTGCCGGTCAGGAAGAGGCCCGGATGTCTGGCGAGGCGGGCTTCGGCAGTGGCGACGCGATCGCGGTGGCCGACGGTGTACTGCGGAATGCCCGTCCGATGGCGGATCAGCCTGACGAACGAGGGCGCGGCGTCGATGTCGAGTAGCGTTCGCAGATCCTTACGTACCACAGCCAGCACCTCTTCATCGTCCAGCGTCACTGCGCCCGGATCGCTCGCGCCGCCCAGCATCACGCGCATCAGGACGTGGCCCTTCGGCGCGCGGCCGGGGAACACGATCGAGTCCCACACGCAGCCCAGCGTGCGCAGCCCTTCGCTGCGCGGGATCAGGTAGCCGAAGCCGTCGAGCGGCCGCGGCAGCTGCGCCTCGGGGAATCCGAGACACGCGACGACCATGCTCGCGGTGGGTATCTCGTCGAGTACCACCGCCAGCGGACGATCGAAATCGCGGACGATGCGCGCCGTCTGCGTGGCTCCGCCAGCCATCACGACGGCATCGGCCACCTCCGTGCGCCCGTCTTCGCAGATCAGCCGATACGCGCCGGTCCCGGTGCGCACGACCGCCTCGACGCCCGTACCGGTGCGCACGACGTGGCCGAGGCGATCGGCGAGCGTGCGGACGAGCACGTCGAGACCGCCGGTGAACGACGTGAGCCGGCCCGTTGGCGCACCGATGCCGTTGGCCTTCCCGCGCGACTGCCGCCGGCGCGCCAGGAGCGCGCGCACGAGACCGCCGTGATCGGTCTCCATCTGCCACATCGCCGGGAAGCACGCGCGCAGCGACAGCGCGTGCGCATCGCCGCCGAACACGCCGGACACCATCGGATCGATCAGCATGTCGGCCGCCTCGCCGCCGATGCGCCGCGCGGCGAAGGCGTGAATGGTCTCGTCGCCGGCGGGGCGCGCCCCCGCGAACGGCTCCCATGCCAGGCGCGCCTTGGCAGGCCAGGACAGCAGGCCGCTCCGCAACAGGCTCGCCGGGCCCGTCGGCACCTCGTGCAGGCGTCGGTCCTGCACGATGTAGCGCCTGCGCGAGCTGTCGTCGCTCACCTGGAGGCGGTCGTCGAGTCCGAGTTCGCGCACGAGATCGAGCGTCGGCCGCGAGCTGTCGAGGAAGCCGTTCGGCCCCCACTCGCACGTGTATCCGTCGCTGACCTCCGTGCGGATGTTGCCGCCCGCGCGTGGACTGCGCTCGAAGACCGCGACATCGAGGTCGCGGGAGTTCAGGAGTGCATGCGCCAGCGAGAGCCCCGCGATCCCGCCACCGACGATGGCGACTCGCGGCCGGCGGTCGCCAGTCATACCGGTGTGAGCTGCCGCTGCACGAGATCCGCGAGGGCCTCGATGAAGAGCGGATGCGTATTGAGCACCTCGCTCCGCCGGTAGTCCACGATCCCCGCGGCCAGCGCATCGTCGCGGAACAACTGGTCCACCTCGTACAGCGTCTCGATGTGGTCGGAGACGAACGACACCGGCACCATCAACACGTCTCGCACGCCGCGCGCACCGAGATCGCGCAGGACGTCCTCCGTGCCTGGGCCGATCCACGTGACGGGTCCCGTACGCGACTGGAACGCGATCGCGTGGGGATTCGGGATACGCAGGCGTTCGAGGATGCCGCGCACCGTCGCCTGCGTGTGCTCGACGTACGGATCGCCCTCGTCGACGAACTTCTTCGGGAGGCCGTGCGCGCTGAACAGGATGGTCACGCCATCGCGCCGCGCCTCGGGGAACGTTGCCAGCGCGCGACCGACCGTGTCGGCCATGGCGTCGAGATACAGCGGATGATCCGGATAGGACTCCACGTAGCTCACGTCGAAGCGCCCCTGCCACCGCGGCAGCGCCAGCGTGCGCTCCAGTTCCCGGCGAGACGACCCTGTCGTGGCACGCGAGTAGTGCGGGTAGAGCGTCACGGCCACGATGCGCGACACGCCATGCGCCTGGAGGCGCTCCAGGGCGGCGTTCGTGTCCGGCTGCCAGTACCGCATCGCAATCGCCACCACGCACGGACGACCTTCGGCGCACAGCCGTTCCTCGAGCGCGACGGCCTGCTCGCGCGTGAGGCGCAGCTGCGGCGACCCGCCGCCGATCGAGGCGTAGTTGCGGCACACGCTCTTGCGGCGCATCCGCGCGACGAGGCGCGCCATGAACGGCTGCATCGCCGCGCCGAGCGGCAGTTCGATGATGTCGCGATCGGAGAAGAGCGTGACGAGGAACGGCTCCACGTCGGCGAGCGTGTCGGGGCCGCCCATGTTGAAGAGCAGGACACCGACGGGCGGCCGCTCAAACGCGTAAGGGACGACACACACGTCAGACTGGGTCGATGGGGGCAGGGTCGCGACGAGAGGCACGGCTAGACGGTCCTTGAGAACACCGGCGTGGCGGCTCGCGCCTCTCGCAGGTGGCGGTCGAAGATCATGCAGATGTTGCGCACGAGCGCGCGGCCTCTCGGCGTCACCTGCAGTACGCCGGCGTGCCCGCGCAGCAGGCCGTGCCGTACGGGGCCGTCGGCCAGTTCCTGCAGCTCGCGCGCGAAGTACGCGTCGAAGTCGATGCCGAACCGCCGCTCGATGTCGGGAACGTCGAGCACCATCGCGCACATCAACTGGGCGATGACGTGCCGGCGGAGCTGGTCGTCGGCGTCGAGTGCGTAACCGCGTTCCACGGGAAGGCGGCCCTCGTCGATCGCCCGGTAGTAGCTACTGAGCTTCTTCGTGTTCTGCGCGAACGCGCCGGCCACGTCGCCGATCGCCGAGACGCCGAGGCCGACGAGATCGGGCGCCGGACGCGTGGCGTAGCCCATGAAGTTGCGGTGCAGCGTCCCGGTCGCCGCGGCGCGGGCCAGTTCGTCGCCGGGCAGGGCGAAGTGGTCCATGCCGATGGCGACGTACCCGGCGTCGATCAGGTGCACGCGCGCATCCACGAACAGGCGCAGCTTCTGGTCCGCCGACGGCAGGTCGTCGACGCGCAGCAGCTTCTGGTGCGCGCGAATCCAGGGCACGTGCGCGAAGGAGTACGCGGCGATGCGATCGGGCCGCAGCGCGATCACCGTGTCGATGGTCCGCGCAAACGACGCGGCCGTCTGCTTCGGCAGGCCGTAGATCAGATCGACGTTGATGGAGGCGAACCCGAGCTGTCGCGCGCGGTCGATGAGCGCGCGCGTGGCCGCCACGTCCTGCACGCGATTGACCGCTCGCTGCACGTCATCGTCGAAGTCCTGTACGCCGAGCGAGAGGCGCGAGAAGCCGAGGGATCGCAGCACCTCGAGCTGTTCGAACGACGTGACGCGCGGATCGACTTCGATGGCCAGTTCGCCGGAGGTGTCGATGTCGAACGACTCGCACACGGCGGCGTGAAGGCCGCGCATCTGGTCGGACGAGAGATAGCTCGGCGTGCCACCGCCCCAGTGGTACTGCACCACGCGCCGGCGGCGGCCGAGACGCTCGGCGACCATGCGCAGCTCCCGCACCAGATACGTCAGGTATTGGGCGGCGACATGGCGCTTGCGCGTGACGATGACCGAGCAGCCGCAGAAGGTGCAGCGCGACTCACAGAACGGCAGGTGGAGATACAGCGAGAGCGGCGCGTCGACGTCGACGGCGGCGCGAGACAGATGCGCGGCGTAGTCGGCGGCACCGAACCCGGAGTGGAACTCGACGGCCGTGGGGTACGAGGTGTAGCGCGGTCCCGGCTTGTCGTACCGTTGCAGCAGGTCGACCGTGACCACGGGGTTGTCAAGATCCCCGGGTGCGACGGTCGCACCCGGGGCGGGCAGTGGGGAGGTCAGGTCCTGCGGGGAGGAGGCCACTGCCACGCACGCCCCCAGTGCAAGCATCGAGCCACGCACGGCATGGCCCGTTTCGCACGCGTCAGTCGTCGCTCGTGAGTGCCACGTGCGAATTTCTCCGCAGCGGTGGGGAATACTTGGGAATGCCGCGATGCTGGGAATGCCGCGATGCTGGGAATGCCGCGATGCCGAATGCGGGGCCGGGCTCGGAGAGCCGGCCCTACCCCTTTGTCCTTTTCCGTAAGCCGTGAGCCGTAAGCCGCTAGCCCGTGAGCCGTAAGCCGCCCATGAATCCGTTCTCCGACCGTCACATGGCCATCGGCTACGCGCAGGCGCGGCCGGGCGTGCATCCGCATGTCATCGCGCTGCTCGACGACTGGCTCGGTGGGCGGCGGTTCGATCGGGCCCTGGACGTGGGGTGCGGGGCGGGGCTGTCGACGCGCCCGCTACTCGGGCTCGCCCGCCAGTGCGTGGCCATCGACCCGTCCGAGGCGATGGTCTCGGCGGCGCGACAGGTGGTGCCGGAGGCCGCGTCACTCGTGGCGGCCGCGCAAGCCATCCCGCTGCCCGATCGTGACGTCGGCCTCGCCACGGCGGCCGGTTCGCTCAATTTCGCACGCGACCTCGACGCCTGCTGGCCCGAGCTGGCCCGCATCATCGCACCCGGCGGCGTGCTCGCCGTGTACGACTTCTCCGTCGCGCGGACCTTTGCCGGACGCGACACCACGGGGCTCGTTCGGGCGTTCGGCGAGTTCGCGGATCGATACCCGAGTCCCGTGAGCCAGGCGATTCCCCTGTCGCCGTCGATCCTGGCCGACAGGGCTACGGCGTTCCGCCTGGTGCGCGGCGAACCGTTCGCCCTGCCGCTGCCGCTCACCGCGGACGCCTACGTGCGGTACCTGCTGACCGAGACCAACGTCCACGCCGCCATCCGCCGCGGCACGCCGGTCGAGGACGTGGAGGCCTGGCTGACGGCGCACGTCGCTCCGCTGTTCGAGGGTGGTCCGCGGGATCTCCTGTTCGAGGGCTACCTCGCGGTGCTGACACCGCGAGCGTGAGCACGGTCGGCAACCGGCAACCCGGCAACCGGCTGCCGGGTTGCCGGCTCTATCCCCACCTGTTGTACAGTTGTCGCGCTTCAGCTCATGCGTCACTGGTCCGCTCTCACCGTCGCCACGGTGCTGTGGGTGGGTGTTCCTGCCGTGCAGGCGCAGGAAGGCCCGACAGCCACCTCGTCCCTGATCGCGTCGCCCGCCGCTCCGCCGGAGGAACTCGATGCATCGCCTCCGGCGGTCGACGAGCCTCCGGCATCCACGCTGAAGCAGGCGCCCGAGATACGACTGCCCCGGGCGCTCGCGCCCACGCGACATACGTCGCCATCGGTGGGCGCCCTCATCAGCGAACTCCCGTTCGACTTCCGCGCGGCGGCAACCACCGACAACGCGATCATCATGCTGTCGGCGAGCGCATCGGCGTCGCTGATGCACCCGTACGATCAGCGGATCACCACGCGCCTGACCTCCTCCCCCGCACTCGACACGTTCTTCGCGCCGGGCAAGCTGGCGGGTGGATTCGCGGTGCAGTTCGGCGGTGCGTGGGCCGCGTACGGCCTCGGACGCGTGGTGCGCAACGAGCGGCTGGCCGTTGTCGGCGCTGACCTCGTTCGCGCGCAGATCGTCAACTCCGTGTTCACGCAGGGACTCAAACTGGGCGTCGGCCGCTCGCGCCCCGACGGCGATGCGTGGTCCTTTCCGTCCGGCCACAGTTCCGGGACGTTCGCCAACGCGGCGGTGCTGCACCGGCATTTCGGCTGGAAGGTCGGCGCGCCGATGTACGCGCTGGCCACGTACGTCGCCGCCTCACGCATCCAGGAGCGCCGGCATTTCGCGAGCGACGTCCTCTTCGGCGCGGGCGTCGGGTTGATCTCGGGCCGGGCCGTGACGGTCGGCCGCGGCCGCGCACGATTCGCGGCAGCACCGATGGGCCTCCCCGGCGGCGCCGGCGTCACCTTCACGCGCATCGACTGAGTCTGCCCCGTCTCACGCAGGGGCGACGCATGCCTCGCCCCTACAACCCTGGGACACGCGCGATTCGACGCAGCGCAGCGGCGAGTCCGTCGGCGCTGGTGATACGCGCGGCGCGGTGGGGGTGCAGCGCGCGCGCCAGCACGTCGGCGACGGATGGCGGGATCGCGGGTGCGAGCGCGCGCACGTCGACGGGTTCGCGACGCCGTATCCGGTGCAGCACACCGGCAGGTGTGCGCGCCGCGAACGGATGCACGCCCGTCATCATCTCGACGGTCGTCACGGCCAGCGCCCAGACATCGTCGTGCTCACCCGGCGACGCGCCGTCGATGGCGTCTGGCGAGAGATAGAGCGGCGTGCCGGCGACCGACGCCTCCGTGTCGTCGGGCATCCATCGCGTGAGACCGAAGTCGAGCAGTTTCGGCAGGCCGTGGCTGCCGAAGGCGATGTTGGCCGGCTTGACGTCGCGGTGCAGCCACCCGCGCGCGTGCAGCGCGGCAAGGACGTCGGCGATCGACGCGCCGAGCGCGAGCGCGTCAGCGACGGCGAGCGGTCCGTTGGCCAGTCGCTCCGAGAGCGTGCCACCTGGCAGGTATTCCACGACGAGCACGGGGGTCCCCTGCCACTCCTCCAGTCCGTAGAGCACGGCCACCTGCGGATGGTCGATCGCCGCCATCGCCCGCGCCTCGGCGCGAATACCATCCACGGCACCAGGCGCGAGCCCGGGCAGCGTCTTCAGCACGACCAGACGATCGAGACGCCTGTCGCGCGCCAGATACGCCACGCCCATCCCGCCGCGCCCGATGCGACGCACCACGTCGAATCCCTGCAGCCGCACGGGCAACGCCGCGGCGACGAGCCCGGTCCCGCACGCGCACGTCCCGGCATGCTCACCGATCGCACCGCAGTCGCCACACTCGAATGCCACGTCAGCAGCCTCCGCGTCGCGCGCGTCACGGGTGCGCACGCACGTCGCCAACGCCACGGCGGCCATGCTCGCCGCCACGCCAAGACACGCACGGTCGGCGCGCGTGTGAGGCCGCCCGTCATGCCGCGGCCCCACGAGCACGCCGGCGAGCGAACGGCCGTGCGGAGACGCGACGGGCACGAGCGCGGCCACGCCGGACCGCGTGAGCCACTCGCGGTCCGATGCCGGCAACAACGCGTAAGCCATGGACGACGTCTCGACGCGAACCGTCGTGCCGCCGCCGCACAGCAGCGCGCTGATGGCTGATTGCGGATCCAGTTCCAGCGCGTCGCCGGCCAGCGTCCGCCATGTGTCTCCGTCCAGCGTGAGCACGGCCACCACAGGCGCACTGACGATGGCCGGCAGGTGGCGATGGAGCGCGGCAGCGATCTCTCGAGGCGAGCGGGCGCGATGCGTGTCGCTCGCCAGCGCGGCAAGCGCATCGGTGACGCGACGGGCTCGCACGCCCCGCGCCGTACGTCCGACGCGCATCGACGCGCGCAGATACACGGAGACGCGCGTACACAGGCGATCGAACGTGGACGGCGTTCTGTCCGGCGACACGGCGATCCCGGTCAGCAGGCGCATCTGGCGCACGCGGGCGTCCGCCTCCGCATGCGCATCACCACAGTGCAACGAACCGTCGATGAAGGCCGTCACCGCACCGTGGAGTGCCAGGCCGCCATCACGCATGAGCCATCTCGCGCGCGAGGCGTTCGAGCGCGCGTCGCAGCGCGACCCGCGCCGTGTCGACACGTGGACGATTGGTCATGAAGGCGAGTTGATCGAGCGAGTAGCCGAGCTCGACGCGCGCCACCACGAGCCGCCTGTCTGTCGGACGCAGTCGGGTGAGCGCGTTCCTGTACCGCGACTCGGTCTGGTGTGCCACTGCCTCGTCGAGCGGTGAAGGCTGGCCGTCGGCATGACGGTCGTCGACCACCTCCGCGACGCCGCGACGCGCGATGCGACGGAACTCGTCGTTGATGCGGTTGTCGACCGCGCGGCGCAGGTACGCCTGCAGCGCACGATGCCCCTGCGGCTCGAAGTCGTCGAGCCGACGCAGCGTCTGCACTACGGCGTCCTGCACGAGATCGGCCGTGTCGGCCATGGTGCGTGCCCATCGCGGCAGTCGTCCACGCGCCCATCGCCGCAACGGACCGATGTGCGGTGCGAACAGTCCGTGCAGGGCGGCCGAGTCGCCACCGCGTGCACGCTGGACCAGGTGCTGGAACGCCTGGCCGGTGGCGGAGGCTGTGACGGCGAAGGGGTGATGCTCTCGATTGATGGCGTTCACGATGGCAACTCCGGTCGGGACGCCTGGTGAGACGGACGGCATCGTGACGTTTCGCAGACGACGCGTGACGGACACACGACACCGCGCCTCCGGACACGCAGGTCTCCGGGCAGGCACGAGGCCACACACGACTTGGCTGTGATCGTGAGAAACGTCGATGAGGCGACGAAGCGAACGCTGGCGCGCGCGTCAGTCGAGGAACGGTGTGACGAGCACGTTCCAGAGCGCGTACCCCTTCGCCGACAGGTGCAACCCATCAGCAACGAAGAGGTCCGCGCGCGGCTTGCCGTTCCAGCCGATCATCGGACCATCGACGTCGACGAAGCCGAGACGATCGTCGGCGTCGCACGCCTCGCGGATGCGCGCGTTGGTGTCGCGCACCTTGTCGACGATGGCCCAGCGCGCGAGGCTCGGCTTGATGGCGACAAACGCGATACGCGTCGCGGGCAATGGTCCGTGGATCGCCGCGACGAACGCCTGGAAGTCCGCGAGCACCTGGGCCGGCGTCCGACCGGCCGCGAGGTCGTTGTCGCCCGCGTAGAAGATGACGGTGCGAGGCGTGTGGCGCAGCACGAGCCGCTCGACGTGGCGCACCGAGTCGGGAATCTGCGAGCCGCCGAATCCGCGATTGAGCGCGGGCCGGCCGGGAAACGCGGCGGCGAGATCCCACAACCTGATGCTCGAACTGCCGACGAACACGAGGCCACCCGCCGCGAACGGCCGCGCCTCATCGTCGGCGGCGAAGGCGGCCATCTCCTTCGCCCAGCGATCCGCCTCGGCGGTCTGCGTCGCCGATGCGCCCTGCGCCAGAATCGCGCGCGACGCGCCGCACGCCGCCACGATGCTGCACGCCATCGCCGTCATCATGTCTCGTCGTGTCACGTCTCGCATCTCCCCCGCCGGCACACTATACTGCGCGGATGGCCATCACGCCGGAGGCCGTCCCCGGGGACCGGCCCGCGTCCGGCACCTCCCGAACGCCGATGCCCACACGACGCGAGTTCCTGGCGGCAGCAACGGTCCCCGCGGTCCTGGGATCCACCGCCGTTGTCCCGTCCGCGCCGGCGGCGCACGCCTCCGTCGTGCCGGGGCTGCCGAGCCGCATCAAGACGAGCTGCAACCTGTACTCGTTCAACGGCCCGCTCACGCGCGGCGAGATGACGCTCGAACAGGTGATCGAGTACTGCGCCGGGATCGGCTTCGACGCCGTGGACCCGACCGGTTACTACTTCACGGGCTATCCGTCAGTGCCTGCTGACGCACTGATCCACCGCATCAAGCACCTCGCGTTCAGCATGGGGCTCGCGATCAGCGGCACCGGCGTCCGCAACGACTTCGCCGTTCCCGACGCCGCGACGCGCGACGCCGACGTGGCGCACGTGAGCCGTTGGGTGGACGTGGCGGCCAGGCTCGGCGCGCCAGTGCTCCGCGTGTTCGACGGTCGCGTGATGCCGCCCGACGTGCCGAAAGCCACGGTGATGGACTGGATCGTCGAGAGCATCCAGCGTTGCGTCGACGCTGCCCGGGCGCGCGGCGTGATCATCGTGCTCCAGAACCACAACGATGCCCTGAAAGAGGCCGGCGACTACCTGACGATTCGGGAGCGCGTTCCCTCGCCGTGGTTCGGGTTGAACGTGGACATCGGCAGTCTCAGGCTGACCGACGACCCGTACGCCGAGATCGCGACGCTCGCGCCGCACGCCTGCACGTGGCAGGTGAAGGAACTGGTGTATCGCCGCAACGTCGAGGAACGCGTGGACCTGCGGCAGATCGCGCGCATCCTCCGCGACGCCCGCTACCGCGGATACGTCCCCATCGAGACGCTGGGACCCGGGGACCCGAAGATCAAGGTGCGCGCCTTCCTCGACGAGTTCCGCGCGGCTGTCGGCGTCGCCTGATCGCTCGTCCGCATGCCTCGCACGCTCGCCGACGTCCTGCGCCCGTTCGTCTCGGCTACCACACAGGCGCGCGGCGACGCCTACAGCCGGCAGGGCCGTGTCGCGATCGTCCACGCACGTCCGGCGAGCGTCTCGGCGCGCGTCAAGGGATCCACGCTGTACGAGGTGTCGCTGGACATCGAGGACGGCTGGCTCGTGCCGTCGTGCGACTGCCCGTACTTCGACTCCGCGCTCGGTCCGTGCAAGCACCTGTGGGCGCTCGCCGTCACGGCCGACAGGCAGCGCGTGGTCGACGTACCGCCCGACCTCGAACTCGATGCCTCCGGCGCTGTCGAGGACTGGCGATCCTACGACGCCTCTCCGGCACCACGACACGTGCGCGCGGAGCCCGCTGCGTGGGAGACGTTCCTCGCCGCGCTCCCGCCACCCGCGGCTACACCACCCGCGCCGTCCTCGGGGGAACTCATCTACGTGTTCGATCCGCTGCGATCGACGGGCACGCAGGGACTGCACATCGAACTGCAACGGCGGCAGCGCAAGAAGAACGGGGAGTGGTCCAAGCCGCGCGACGTGACGCTGACGCGGGATGAGCTGCGTCACCTGCCGGACGGGGAAGACCGGGAGATCCTCGCACGTGTGTGCGGTGCCGATTCGGCATGGGCCACCACATGGAACTACGGCGGCGGGCTGCCGCTGCAATCGCCGTTCGTGCTCACGCCCGCGCTGCAGCGCGATCTGGCCGAGCGCCTCTGCGCCACGGGACGGCTGATGCTTCGCCTGCCGCGCCCCCACGGCCAGGTCTCGCTCGAGCCGATCCGCTGGCTCGACGAGCCGACCACCTTCCGCCTCGTCATCACGGGGACGGCCGACACCGGTTACCACGTGGACGGCGTGTTCGAGCAGGCGGAGCGCGAACGTCCATTCGACGATGCGTGGTTCGTGACGCTGGCGGTGGTGCTCTGGCGCGGCACTGCCACCGAGCCGGCTGCCATGTCGCTGTTCGACGCGGGAGGTTCCGAGCGCTGGCTGGCGAGCCTGCTCGCCACCGGAGCGGTCGACGTGCCCGCCAGGGGCGCACCGAAGCTCCTCGAAGCCATCGCCACGACACCGCGCGCACGCATCACGAGCCCCGACGACCTGCACCTCGACGTCCACGAAGAACGGCCGCTGCCGATCGCGCGGATCGCGCGGCCTGATGCGCGCGCCGCCGCATGGACCGCATCGCGGTTGTCGCTGAAGGTGGC
>CAYRAE010000015.1:23350-24801 GCA_964422175.1 uncultured Luteitalea sp.
GCCCTGCTGGCCGCGGCGCGCAGGGGCGAGACGTTCGTGACGCTGGGCGACGGCTCGTTCGGCCTGCTGCCCGACGAATGGCTCGCGCGATCGCTGCGGCTCGCGGCCGTCGGCGAGATCGAGGGCGATCACATCCGGTTCCAGCCGTCGCAGGCCGCGCTCATCGACGCCTGGCTCGCCGAGCAGCCCGCCGTCACCTGGGACGAGCCGTTCGCCCGTCTGCGCGACGAGCTCACGCGCTTTGCGGGCATCGCCCCGCAGGATCCGCCACCGACGTTCACCGGCGCGCTGCGCGGCTACCAGCGCGACGCGCTCGGCTGGTTCGCGTTCCTGCGCCGCTTCGGCTTCGGCGGGTGCCTGGCCGACGAGATGGGCCTCGGCAAGACGGTGATGGTCCTGGCCGCGCTGGAGGCGCGCCGGCTCGACCGTCAGACGGACGGCACATCACACCGCCCCTCACTCATCGTCGTGCCGCGATCGCTGGTGTTCAACTGGCTGCAGGAAGCCACGCGCTTCGCACCGGCGCTCAGGATGCTCGACGCGACGGGTGGCAAGCGTGGCGAGGCGTTCGACAGGCTCGGCGAGCACGATGTCGTGGTGGTCACGTACGGGACGCTGCGGCGCGACATCGGCCGGCTGAAGGACATCACGTTCGACTACGCGATCCTCGACGAGGCGCAGGCCATCAAGAACGCGCGCACGGCCGCCGCGCGATCGGCGCGTCTGCTGAAGGCCTCGCACCGGCTCGCGCTGAGCGGCACGCCTGTCGAGAATCATCTCGGCGAGCTGTGGAGCCTGTTCGAATTCCTGAACCCGGGCATGCTCGGATCGGCGACGGCGTTCACCGGCGCGCGCACGGTCGACGGCCCCGATGACGAGGAGATGCTCACGATCGTCGGACGCGGGCTGCGGCCGTTCATCCTGCGGCGCACGAAGGAGCAGGTCGCCTCCGAACTGCCGCCGCGCACCGAACAGACGCTGTTCTGCGATCTCGAGCCGGCGCAGCGCGCGTTGTACGACGAGTTGCGCGCGCACTATCACGCCAGGCTGCTCGGCAAGGGCGCCACCGGGGAAGGGACAGCGCAGTCGGCGATTCACGTCCTCGAAGCGCTGCTGCGCCTTCGGCAGGCCGCATGCCATCCGGGGCTCGTCGACGCGGCGCGCGCGAAGGATCCGTCGGCAAAGCTGGACATGCTGCTGCCGCGCCTGCAGGAGCTGGTCGAGGATGGTCGCAAGGTGCTGGTCTTCTCGCAGTTCACCTCGCTGCTCGCGTTGCTCCGCGACCGCCTGGACGAGTCAGGGCTCACCTACGAATACCTCGACGGCCGCACGCGCAACCGCGCGGCGCGGGTCGAACGCTTCCAGCAGGGCCCGTGCCCGCTGTTCCTCATCAGCCTGAAGGCGGGCGGGCTCGGCCTGAATCTCACGGCCGCCGACTACGTGTTCCTGCT
>CAYRAE010000016.1:0-8785 GCA_964422175.1 uncultured Luteitalea sp.
CTCACGTTCCATCGCGCCACGATCAGACCCGAAAGCCGGCGGTCTGTCCAGTCGGAGTAGCCGGATCGCAACGCTTCCGATGTGCGCTGGTGGAGACGGCTGGCCCGGTCCGTCGAGTATCGCGTCGGCTGGGACTACACGCTTGAGGTCGCCGACCCCAACGACTTCACCGCGGCGATCCCGTCGGGCAAGCGCGAATGGCTGACCACGAGATCCAGCCAGATCGACGTATCCAGGCTGCTGCGGAACACGCGGTGAGCCCGGCAAGCCGTGCCACGGGCGGCGCGCCGTCGCTCAGTGCGCCTGCCCGTTGTTGGCGGCGTGCACCCAGCGGAGCAGCGTGGGAGAGGCCTGGGTGGCGGCGGCCACGGCTTCTGCCAGATCGGCGAACCTGTCGTCCTCGATACGGAGATTGAGATCACCGATCTGCAGGTGCAGACACCCGTGCTCGCACCGGTAGACGGAGCAGTCCCCTGACTCTCCGAGCACTTCGTACTGGTCGTCGGGGTTTCCGTGGTCGGCCATGGCTTCACGCAGGGTACCAGAACAGGCGCGTGTCAGGCGTCTGGCCCGTCGCCGCGGCGCAGGCGGTGGGCGAGCCAGACGCAGCAATTCCCCCTGGACGGCCGGCAGCAGCGCCTCGAACGCCGCCGTATCCCCGCGCCCCACCGTTCGAGCAGGATCGTCACGTCAGGCAGCCCGGCCCGTCGCGCTTCCGCCTCATCAGTCATCGGCGCCCGAATGATACGTGCGGTTCGACGTGAACGGTTCCGTCATCCTTTTCGTCACACGTATGTCTCGACTCGTCCCTGATCGCTTGAGCTACGGCCCTTCGGCGGGATAGGACGGCAGGGTGGCCCTCTCGTCGTCTCCGCCGTCGACAGACACCGGCGCAGTCAGGTTCAACGGACTGCGGTCAGCGGTCGTGGACACGTTGCGCATGCCGAACGCCTCTCATACCGACGCCATCGAACGCCGCGGCTGGCTGACGCTCGCCGTGGTGCTCGTGCTCCTCAGTCTGGTCACGATGCCGCAGCTCGAGCTGCAGTACCAGATGCGAGGCATCGATCTGCCACTGGTCGAGATCGTCTTCTCGGGCTTCGCTACGTGGCTGCCGTTCCTGCTCCTGGCGCCCCTCATCTTCGCCACGGCCCGGCGTTTCCCGCTGGAGCCGGGTAACTGGCGGCGGTCGATCGGCGCCCACCTCGTCGCCTCGCTCCTCGTCTGCGTCGCGTATGCCGGGTGCCGCTGGGCGGCCAGCCACATCCCCATCATCGACCCCGAGCCGCTGCCGTTCACGTGGCTGCTGGTGTCGCAGTTCTATCTGTCGTTCCAGTCCTACTGGGTGCTGGTCGCCGTCCATCAGGCGTGGCACTACTACAAGCGCTTCGTGGATCGCGCGCTCCGCGCATCGCAACTCGAGGCGCGTCTCGCGCGCGCGCAGCTCGAAGTGCTGAAGGGCCAGCTCCACCCGCACTTCCTCTTCAACACGCTCAACGCGATCTCGACGCTCGTGCACCGCGACCCGCGCGCGGCAGACGAGATGATCACGCAACTCAGCGATCTCCTCAGGCACTCGCTCGATTCCATCGGCGTGCAGGAGGTCCGCCTCGGCCAGGAAGTGGAGTTCCTGAGCCGCTATCTCGACATCCAGCGCACACGCTTCCAGGACCGGCTCAAGGTGGAGATCAACGTGCCGGAACACCTGCTGCAGGTTCTCGTACCTAATCAAGTGCTGCAGCCGATTGCCGAGAACGCCATCAAGCACGGCCTCGCCATGCGTCCGGAATGCGGGCGGATCGAAGTGACGGCGCGCCGTGCGGGGCACTGGCTCGATCTGGTGGTGCGCGACGACGGGCCCGGATTCCGGCTGGGTCCGGAAGGCCTGCCGGTGCGCGGGATCGGCCTGCGCAACACACGGGAACGCCTGCGCGAGCTGTACGGCCCCGGCGCGTCCCTCACGCTCTCGAATCACCCCGACGGCGGCGCCATGGTCCGGCTTCGCCTGCCGATCGGCGACACCGCCGCGCTCACCGCGACTGCCGAAGGAGTCTCCGCATGAAGACGCTCCGCACTCTCATCGTGGACGACGAACCGCTCGCCCGCGAGCGCGTCAGGATGATGCTGGGGACACACGACGATGTGGTCGTGATCGGGGAATTGGGCGACGGCCTGCAGGCCATCGACGCGATCCGCCAGGACAAGCCGGATCTCGTATTCCTCGACGTACAGATTCCCGGCGTCGACGGCTTCGGCGTGTTGCGCGCGCTCGACGGCGAGGCGCTGCCGTACGTGGTCTTCGTCACGGCCTACGACCAGTACGCCCTGCGCGCCTTCGAGGTCCACGCGCTCGACTACGTCCTCAAGCCGTTCAACGCGGAGCGCTTCGCGCAGGCGCTCGAACGCGCACGCGCGGCCATCGCGAAGCGCGGCGAGACCGACGGCGTGGACACCGAGCGCCTCCGCTCACTCGTCGCGACGTTCACCGCCGAACAGCGCGAGAAGCAGCGCATCGTCGTCAAGTCGTCGGGCCGCGTGTTCTTCGTGAAGGTGGACGACATCGACTGGATCGAAGCCGAGGGCAACTACGTGCGGCTGCACATGGGTCCGCAGTCGCATCTCCTGCGCGAGACGATGAAGGGGATGGAGTCGGTGCTCGACGTCTCCCAGTTCATCCGCATCCACCGCTCCACCATCGTGAACGCCGACCGCATCCGCGAACTGCAGCCGCTCTTCCACGGTGAATACGCCGTCATCCTCCGCGACGGCACCCGCCTGATGGCCAGCCGCGGCCCCGACAACCGCCTCAAGAAGCTCCTGGCCGAAGCCACGATCCACGGATAGAGACGGCAACCGGCAACCGGCAACCGGTATGGAGGCCAGGGGCTTCAGCCCCTGGCGTTCGTTCCCGTAAGCCCTGAGCCGTAAGCCGCCAGTATCCCTACGGCAGGAACGGGAACAGGCGCTTGATCTCTGCTGCGTTCGGACGGCGGCCGTATTCGCAGATCTCGAAGGCTTCGGCGTGCTGGATCTTCGCCGCGACGCCGACGCCGTACGTCTTCTCGAGCGCGGCGCGCACGGCCGGCGTGATCGTCGAGAGACGGGCCTTCTTCAGCCACTCGCGGCGCGCCTTCGGATCCTTCGGCACCTCGTCGAGCTTGCCGTCGAGCCACGGGAGCCACTCGTAGAACTGCGAGACGTGCGCGTCGAGCGCGTCGACCTTCTTCTCGTACGTGTCGGTGATGTCGACGACGATGTCGGGCGTGAAGACGTTCGGCTTCTGGAAGTGATCCTGGTAGTAGAGAAACACCGGATTCTTGCGCAGCGACGGCACGTCAGGCCGCACGTTCGGCACCGTCACCATGAACGCCGCGTCGCCGAGCAGCACGCCCGTGTAGCGGTGATCCGGGTGATAGTCGTTCGGGCGCGGGCCGAGCACGAGGTCGGCGTTCACCTCGCGGATCTGCGCGATGATCTGCTGCCGCACGTTCAGCGTCGGGGTCAGCTCGCCATCGTGGTTGTCGAGCACGACGTACTCGATACCGAGCCGCTTGGCCACTTCCTGCGTCTCGGCGCGCCGACGCATCGCCAGCATGCCGCCGCCCATCTCGTGATGGCCGGCATCGCCGTTGGTCACCGACACGAACCGGACGCGATGGCCGGCAGCCACCCACTTGGCCGCCGTCCCCGCGGAACGGATGTCGCAGTCGTCGGGGTGCGCCCCGAACATGATGATGCTCAATTTCTCACTGGACGCGGGCTGGGCGGAGGCAATCGACGTACTGGCAAGGACCATGGCGAGCGCGGGGAAGATCACCGAACACAGGGAAGACACGTTGGAAGGCACGAGCAGCTCCTGGGGAGAGGCACGGGCAACCGCCCGTCGCGTGAAGGCTACACGGCGGGGGATGTGCTATCAAGGGAGATCGGAGGCTGACCGCATGCGCGCACTCCTCGCCATCACCATGACCGTATCGCTCGTCGCCGCCGGCGCGCCCGCCGCCGTGGCCCAGAACACCCCGCCACCAGCACCCTCGTCCTATCCGACGACGAAGACCGTCGACCAGGTGGACGACTACTTCGGCACGAAGGTGGCCGACCCGTACCGCTGGCTGGAGGACGACAACGCCGCGGACACCAAAGCGTGGGTCGAGGCGCAGAACGCCGTCACGTTCGGCTATCTCGAGAAGATTCCTCAGCGCGAGACGATCCGCGCGCGCCTGACCACGCTCTGGAACTACGAGCGCTACGGCCTGCCGCGCAAGCGAGGGTCGTTCTACATCTACACCCGCAACGACGGCCTGCAGAACCAGGCGGTCTACTACCGGGCACGCACGCTCGAAGCGGCACCCGAGGTGCTGCTCGATCCCAATGCCCTGTCTGCCGACGGCACGGTCGCCGTCGGCTCCACGAGCGTTTCCGACGACGGGCGCTACATGGCGTACTCGCTCTCGGAGAGCGGCTCCGACTGGATCCGCTGGAAGGTGCGTGACGTGGCCGCGGGGACCGATCTGCCCGACGAGATCCGCTGGTCCAAGTTCTCCGGTGCGGCGTGGCTGAAGGATGGGTCTGGGTTCTACTACAGCCGCTACGACGCGCCGAATCCAGGGGAAGCACTCACCGGCGTCAACAAGAATCAGAAGGTGTACTTCCACAAGATCGGCACGTCGCAGGACGCCGACACGCTCGCCTACGCGCGTCCCGACAAGCCAGACTGGATGTTCGGCGCCGATGTCACCGACGATGGCCGGTTTCTGCTGATCTACCAGAGCGAAGGGACCGAACCGAAGAACCGCGTGTTCGTGAAGGACCTCTCGCGCGGCAACAGCACGGTCGAACCGTTCCTCGATGCGTTCGACGCGTCTTACTCGATTGTCGGCAACGACGGCCCCGTGTTCTACGTGCTCACCGATCAGGGCGCGCCGCGCAAGCGGCTCGCGGCGATCACGCTCGGCCAGGCGGCGCCGGCGGCGTGGAAGACGGTCATCGCGGAAGGCCCGCGGCAGGACGTGCTGTCGGCCGTGACGATGGCCGCCGATCGATTCGTGGCGACGTGGCAGATCGACGCGCGCAGCGCCCTGCGGGTCTACGGACTCGACGGCACGCTGACGCACGACGTGGCGCTGCCGACGATCGGCGCCGCGAGTTTCACCGGCCAGCGCGAGCAGGCCGAGGGCTTCTTCGCCTTCGCGTCGTTCGCGTATCCGACGGCGATCTACAGGCTCGACGTGGCGTCCGGTCGCAGCGCGGTGTTCAAGCAGCCGACGGTCGCGTTCGATCCCGCCGACTACGAGACCACGCAGGTGTTCTACGCGTCGAAGGACGGCACGAAGGTGCCGATGTTCATCACACACAGGAAGGGCCTGCGCAAGGACGGCGGTAACCCGGCGTACCTGTACGGATACGGCGGCTTCAACATCTCGGAGACGCCGCGGTTCTCGCCCGCGAATCTGGCGTGGATGGAGATGGGCGGCGTCTTCGCGGTGGCCAACCTGCGCGGGGGCGGCGAGTACGGCAAGGCGTGGCACGACGCGGGGCGCCTCGCCAACAAACAGAACGTCTTCGACGACTTCATCGCGGCGGCCGAGTACCTGATTGCCGAGAAGTACACCTCGACGTCGAAGCTCGCCATCGGCGGCGGCAGCAACGGCGGACTGCTCGTCGGCGCGGTGATGACGCAGCGGCCGGATCTCTTCGGCGCGGCACTGCCTGCCGTTGGCGTGATGGACATGCTGCGCTTCCACAGGTTCACCATCGGCTGGGCGTGGAAGTCCGACTACGGCAGCTCGGAGACGAAGGACGGCTTCGATGTCCTGTACAAGTACTCACCGCTGCACACGCTGAAGCCCGGCACGGCGTATCCCGCGACGATGGTCACGACGGCCGACCATGACGACCGCGTAGTGCCCGCGCACAGCTTCAAGTTCGCCGCCGCGCTCCAGGCCGCGCACAAGGGGCCCGCGCCGGTCCTGATCCGCATCGAGACCAGGGCCGGCCACGGCGCCGGCAAGCCCACGAGCAAGCAGATCGAGGAAGCCGCGGACAAGTGGGCCTTCCTCGTGGCGAACCTCAGATGAATTTCAGACGCAAGATTGCAGAACTTCGGGATCTGCTTACCACCGTCAGGCGTTTCAAGGCATTCCTGAAGGCAAGCAATTCCTGAAATTCTGCAATCCTGAAACTCTACTTCCCGCGCTTGCCTGTCTTGTACCGTTCGGCGAGCTGATCCTGCCGCGACGGGCCCTGCACTTCCTTCCCCTTCACGAACACGTGATCGGCGTCTGTGGTGAACTCGAACGGATCGCCGCTCCAGACCACGAGGTTGGCCACCTTGCCCTCGGCGATGGAACCGATCTGGTCGGCCACGCCGAAGACCTCCGCCGGCGTGAGCGTGACGGCGCGCAGCGCCTCGGCCCACGGCAGGCCGTACGCCACGGCGTTGCCGGCATGCTGACGGATCTTGCGGACGTTGAACGTCTCGCGCGTGCCCGCCGTGAGGATCACGGGGACGCCCGCCTTGCGCAGCAGCGCGGCGTTCTCCTGCGTCGCGCCGAGGCTCGAGAAGTCAGACGGCAGGTTGTCGAGCGCACCGGTGACGACGGGCACCTTCGCGGCCGCGAGTTCGGAGGCGACCTTCCACGCCTCGGCACCGCCCACGATGGCGACCTTCAACCCGAACTCCTTCGCGAGCCCGAGCACGAGGCGGATGTCGGCCGCGCGATCGACGTTCACGAGGACGAGCGCAGTGCCGGACACGACCGGCTGCAGCGCCTCGAGTTGCGCGCCGCCGGTGACCAGCGCCCGCGTGTTCCCGGCCTCGTACGCCGCCTTGTGCGACGGGAAGGCCTTCGCCTCCGTGAGCAGTGTCCGGATGGCGTCGAGTGCCTCCGCGCGCGACGTCGGCCCCTGGGAGGCTCCCCCGCCAGCGCCGCCACCACCGCCGCCACCGCCGGTGGCGCCGAAGTTCAGCACGAAGGCCACCGGCGCCTTGCGCAGGAGTTCCTCGACCGTGGTGCCCGCCGTGTCGACAACGGCGGCCTGCCCCGAGACGACGCCGCCCGACGGCAATTCCACGACCGACGTGACGCCCTCGTTGCGCGTGGGGGCCCAGAGTACGGAATCCGGATTGATGGCTTCCCAGGGCTTGAACGTCGCGGCCACGCCCCGATCGCCGCGCGCCGACGCGTCGTTGGTATCGGGCAGCGAGCCGACTTCCGTCAGGCCGAGCGCGGCTGCGCTGTTGATGAGGCCCGGCGTCACCCACTTGCCCTTGCCGTCGATCACGCGCGCGCCGGCCGGGGCGCGCACGCCCGTACCGACGGCACTGATGGTCCCGTCCGTGATGATGACCGTGGCGTTCTCGAGCACGGCGCCCGACACGGTGTGTACCTTCGCACCGACGATGGCGACGGGCTGGGCCGAGGCGGACGCGGCGATCGCGAGCGCCGTGAATACGTAAGCGATCGTGCGCATGTCAGCGACCCTCCGTCGTGGGGATGAAGCCGAGTTCGAAGTCGGTCCGCCACCGGTTGGCGGGATCCTGGCGATCGAAGCGCAGCGCGCCGTCGATCCACACCTTCTCGGTCCGTGAATAGACGCTGAACGGATCGCCCGACCAGAGGACGATGTCGGCGTTCTTGCCGGGCTCGAGCGAGCCGATGCGGTCGTCGAGGCCGAGTGCCCACGCCGGATTGATCGTCACCCACTTGATGGCGTCTTCCGGCGCGATCGTGATGCCGATCTTCCGTCCGGCGGCCACGGCCTTCGCGGCCTCCTGCGGCAGGCGCTGCGAGTCGGACGCGCTGTCGGAGTGGATGATGGTGCGCGCGCCGGCGCCGTGCAGGATGGCCGGATTGGCCTTGATGCCATCCAGGGCCTCGAGCTTGAAGCCGCCCCAGTCGGCCCACACCGACGCTGCGACGCCGCGCGCCGCGAGCAGGTCGGCGACCTTGTACCCCTCGACCACGTGGTGGAACGAGCGGATGTCGTAGCCGAACTCCTTCGCGATGTCGAGCATCTGGCCCATCTCGTCGGCGCGATAGCAGTGGTTGTGCACGAAGATGTTGCCGCGCAGCACTTCGGCCAGCGTCTCGAGCCCGAGATCGCGCGTCGGCGCTTCGCCCTTCTGCTCGGCGTTCCACTTGTCCCACTTGCGGCGATAACCCTCGGCCTGGATCCACGCCGCGCGATAACCGGCGACGTTGCCCATGCGCGTGGCCGGACCGCGCGTGGCGTACACGCGCTTCGGGTTCTCGCCGCACGCCATCTTGAGCCCGTACTTCGCGCCGGGGAACTTCATCTCCTGCACGGTGCGTGCAGGTACCACCTTGAGCACCACGCTGCGGCCGCCGAAGAGGTTGGCCGACCCGGGCAACACCTGCAGCGTGGTGACGCCGCCGGCGAGGTTGAGCGGGAACTGCGGATCCTGCGGCCACACGGAATGCTCGGCCCACACCTCGGCGGTGTTGGGCTTTGTCATCTCGTTGCCGTCCGAGTGCGCCTGGACGCCCGGTGCCGCGTACACGCCGAGATGCGAGTGGTCGTCGATGATGCCCGGCGTGACGTACTTCCCACCGGCATCGATCACCTGCACACCGGCCGGGATGGTCACGGACGCACCGACGGCGGCGATCCTGCCATCGCGCACGACGATCGTGCCGTTGCGGATGATCGGGCCCGCGGCGGTGAGGATCGTCGCGTTGCGGATGGCGAACGGGGCCGACGAGGGCACCGTGTAGGTACTCGGGAACGGGTCGTCGTTCGGAACGGAGCGCGCGCCCTTGCC
>CAYRAE010000016.1:8885-24324 GCA_964422175.1 uncultured Luteitalea sp.
CTCGCGTCAAGCGATGGCCTGCCTGCGGCGGGGTCACGGACTGCGTTAGGGCGAATCGACAGATTCGTTCCCTTCGGGCCGTCACCGTTGCGGTGACGACCCGACCACCCTTCCATCAATCGAGAAGTCGAGTCGTCACCTCCGGGAGGCCCTTCCCGACATGCCGCATGGCCTGTCCTCTGGAGGAGAGATGACTCGTTCCCGCGTTCTGGTTGCGCTGGCCCTCGTGGCGATCGCGACAAGCTGGTTTGCCGAACCTCACGCCCGCGCGCAGTCGACGGCGGGCACGATCGAAGGCCGTGTGCTCGACTCGAGTGGCGCGGTGCTGCCAGGTGCGCTCGTCAATGTGACCAGCCGCGCGACTGGCGCCGTGCGTCCCGTCGTCACCAACGAGCAGGGCCTGTTCCGCGCGCCGGGCCTCAATCCCGGCGCGTACGACGTCACTGTCGAACTCACGGGCTTCTCCACCGTGCAGCAGACGGGCATCGAACTCGGCGTGAGCCAGACGGTGACGCTGTCGATCTCGCTGTCGCTCGGATCGCTGACCGAATCGGTGCAGGTGCAGGCCGAGACACCGCTGATCAACAGCGCCAACGCGTCTGTCGGATCGACGGTCGACGCGCGGCGCGTGCTGGACCTGCCGGTGAACAGCCGCGACTTCAGCCGCCTGGCGCTCTTCGCGCCATCGGCCAAGGTGAGCAGTTCCGGCGTGGCCAACCTCACGTTCAACGGCACCGACTCGGCGCAGAACAACTTCCTGCTCGACGGCACCGACGCGACGCACGTGGACAACTCCTACATGTCCAACGGCCGCGAGCGCGGCGCGCGTCTGCAGACGGCGAGCAGCGAGAGCGTCGCCGAGTTCCGCGTGCTCTCGTCCAACTACTCGGCCGAGTACGGCCGCGCGGCAGGCGCCATCGTCACGGCGATCACCAAATCGGGCTCGAACCAGTTCAAGGGATCGGCCTACACGTTCCTGCGCGACGATGCGCTCGATGCGCGCAACTTCTTCGATCCTGCCGAGCAGCCGCTGTTCCAGTTGAAGCAGTTCGGCGGGAGTCTCGGCGGGCCCGTCGTCAGCGACAGGCTGTTCTTCTTCACCAACTACGAAGGCGGCAGGAAGACGTTGGGCTCCACGCAGACCGGCACCGTCCCGAGCGCCGCGTTTCGCGCCACGGTGCCCTCGTCGCTCCAGCCGCTGCTCGGCACCATCCCGCTGCCCACGCAGGAGACGGCCAATCCGAACGTCGGGATCGCGCAGGTGAGCGGCCTGACGGAGATCGAGGAGAACATCTTCTCGGCGCGCGTGGACGTCAAGACGGGGCAGAGCGACCTGCTGTACGGCCGCTTCAACGTGCAGGATTCCTTCATCGAAGGCCCGCTGTTCGTGCTCACGAGCAGCGCGTTCGCCGGCCAGCGCCAGCGGGCGCCGATCGTCTCCGGCACGGGCACGCTCTCGTACACGACGTCCATCTCGCAGAACGTGCTGAGCGAGACGAAGGTCGGGATCAACCGCGTCCATCTCACGCTGAACCAGACGATCGACGGCCTCTTCCCGACGGTCGACTCGGTGAAGACCGCCGACGCGAAAGCATTCCCGAACGTGATCATCACCGGCGTCGACGTGCGCCCGGGCGGACTGCAGGACATCGATCGGACGAACCTCGGCTTCGAGTTCATCGAGGGCCTCACCTACCTGCGCGGCACGCACGCGTTCAAGGCCGGGCTCAACGTGCGGCGCAAGCAGACTGAGGCGTTCCAGGCGGGCTATCCGACGATCACCTACGCGTCGCTCGCCGACTTCCAGGCCAATCGCATCCTCAACTACACGGTGAGTGACGATGGCGGGCCGGGGACGGTGTATGGATGGGAGTACGCGGGCTACATCCAGGACAACTGGAAGGTCACGCCGCGCCTGACGCTCGATCTCGGCCTGCGCTACGACTACGGCGCGCCGATGCGCGGCGGCGCCGATACGCGCCTGGCCAACTTCGACCTGTCGACGCTGGCCTTCGACACCGAAGGCACGTTCTACGCGCCCGACCGCAACAATCTCGCGCCGCGCGTGAGCGCCACGTACGATCTGTCCGGAACGGGGAAGACCGTCGTGGGGGCGGGGTACGGCACGTTCTACAACCCGTACCCGCTGCAGCTGTTCTACACGTACACGATGTTCTCGAACGTGCCGCGATCGACCACGCTCAACCAGACCACGACGCCCGGGCTCTCGTTCCCCGTGACCGCGCTTCAGGGCGGGCTCACGCCGGCACCGAACGTCACGGCACTCGATCCGAACCGGCGCGACAACTACAACCACCAGTTCACGTTCAACGTGCAGCACCAGCTCGCGCGCGACTACTCCCTGCAGCTCTCCTACGTCGGCAACCGTACGTTCAACAACGAGCGCACCAAGCCCGGCAACCTCGTGGATCCGGCGCTCGGCGGCCAGCGGCCGTACCCGCAGTACGCGCAGTTCTCGGTCGTCACCAACACGGGCAGGGGGCAGTACGACGGCCTGCAGGTGCAGTTGAACAAGCGGATCAGCCACGGATTCGCGTTCAATCTGTCTTACGCGTGGTCGAAGTTCCTGAACGACATCTCGTCGCCGCAGGTGCCAGGGCCGTTCCTCGACTTCGCCTCGTATCCGGCGTGGGATCTGGAGTGGGGTCCGGCCAACGAGGACGTGCCCCACAACCTGTCGTTCAACTCGATCTGGGAACTGCCGCTCGGCGACCACGCGCTGCTGAAGGGCTGGCAGCTCAACTCGATCGTCCTCGCGCGCAGCGGCCTGCCGTACACGGTGCTGCTCGGGACGTCGCGCGGTGGACAGGGCTGGTTCACCAATCAGCGCCCGAATGCGTCGGGCCTCGATCCGGCCGGCGATCCCGACGGTCCGCTGAAATGGCTGAACCGCGACGGCTTCAGCGACACGCTGGCCGGCACCTACGGCAACCTCGGTCGCAACACCGCGCGCGGTCCGCGGTTCGTGCAGGTCGACATGTCGCTGTTGAAGAACACGCAGATCGGCGCACTCGGCCGCCTGCAGTTCCGTGTCGAGGTCTTCAACGTGCTGAACTCGCCGATCTGGGCGGCGGCGCCATCGGCCACGTACCTCACGCCCGCGTCGTTCGGCCGCGTCCTGAACACCTTCGGCCGCACGGAGTCGTTCGGTACGGCCAGGCAGATTCAGCTGGCGGTGCGATTCGACTTCTGACCTGCGAAGACTGTCGACCGGGCTCCCGCCGTCGCGCTACGCGACGGCGGACCGTTCGCGCCTTCAGGACCGGCGTTTGAGGGCGTCGCGGGTGAGGGCCTGCGCGGCGAGGACCATTGACTTCAGACCCAGGCCCTTGCCCATCGAGATGTTCTGGCGGAACACGCGCTCGACGATGTCGATGTCGAGGGTGAGGATGTCTTCGGCGGGCTGGCCGGAATAGACGGAGTCGAGAATGACCGCGAGCGCCCGGGCGGAGACGCCGCTCGGGTTCTCCACGGCGAAGTGCAGCTGCAGCGTGCCGGCAGGCGATACGTCAGCCCACACGTACGCTTCGGACTCGCACTGCGGCACCTGGTGACTCTTCGGAAACGGTCGCGCGGCCACGTCCGGCGACACCTCGCGGAACCTGTCCGAGAACCCGATCAGCAGTTCGGCCCTGCCCGACGGATCGGCGAACATGTCCAGCGTCTCCTGGAGGTCCTGCAGCTTCTCTGTGCTGGTCATTGGAAGCATTCTGCAATTTCAGAAGTTCACGATTTCAGAATTGGCCTACCACCGCCAACCTTCGAAGCATTCCTGAAGGTAAGTAATTGTGAAATTGTGAAATTCTGAAATTGCCTGTTCACGCTCTCTCCGGTCCCTTTTCCACCGGCACGCCGACGAGATTGCCCCACTCCGTCCAGCTGCCGTCGTAGTTCCTGATGTTGTCGAAGCCGAGGAGATACTTCAGGGTGAACCACGTGTGGCTGCTGCGTTCGCCGATGCGGCAGTAGGCGATGGTCTCCTTCGACGGATCGAGGTGCTTCTCGTCGAGATAGATCGCTTTCAGCTCGTCGGCCGTCCTGAAGGTCCCGTCATCCGGATTGATCGCGCGGGCCCACGGGACGCTCTTCGCGCCGGGGATGTGCCCGCCGCGCATCGCGCCTTCCTGCGGATACTCCGGCATGTGCAGCTTCGCGCCCGTGTACTCATCGGGCGATCGCACGTCGACCAGTTGCCCGCCGACCTCGCTGTGCCGCAGCACCTGATCCCTGAAGGCACGGTGCGCCGCATCCTGGCGCGCCGACGGCACGGGATACGCCGTGGGTGCGTGTGCCGGCAGGTCGCGCGTGAGCGCACGGCCTTCCTTCTCCCACTTCAGCCGTCCGCCGTCGAGAATCCGCGCGCGGGTGTGGCCGAACAACTGGAACACCCAGAACGCGTAGCACGCCCACCAGTTGTTGCGATCGCCATACAGCACGACCGTCGTGTCCGGCGTGATGCCGGAGCGCGCCATCAACGCGGCGAACGCGCCGCCGTCGATGTAGTCGCGCGTGAGGGGATCGTTCAGATCCGTGGTCCAGTCGATCTGCACGGCGCCGGGGATGTGCCCCGACGGATACACGAGGGGATCCTCGTTGGACTCGATCACGCGAACGTCCGGATCGGTCAGGTGCGCCGCAAGCCACTCGGTGGAGACGAGTGCCTCCGGGTGTGCATATCCCTTGTCTGTGATGGACATCGATGACTCCGGAAAACGTCGAGGGCTCAGTCAGCGTCCTGCCGTCTGGTACCGATGACGAACGTGACCGCCGCGACAGCCAACAGGATCGCACACGGGCCAGCCATGTCGCGCGCGGTGAAGCCGCGCCAGATCGCGCCTTCGAGCGCCAGAATCGCCCAGCGCACGGGGCTCAGGTAGCCGACGCTCGCCAGCCACGACGGCATGAAGATGAGCGGCACCATCGCACCGCCCGCCATGAACAGGGGCATCATGACCGCCGGGCCCATGCCGCCGATGCCGTGCTCGCTGCGCGACATCGATGCCAGCAGCAGGATGATGCCGACGAACGCCGCGGCCGTACACACGAGCGCCGGCACCAGGAGCACCCACGACACGGGCCGCACGCCGAAGCCCACCACGCCCAGCGCCAGCAGCATGCACTGGACGATGACGATCGCGAGCATGGCGGCCAGCGACTTGCCGGCGAGGACCTGCGTGCGCGTGGCGGGCGACACCTGCAATCGCACGAGCGTGCCGCGCACGCGCTCGGACACGAACGTCGTGCCGAACGCCATCACGCACCCGAAGATCGCCCACAGCATCGCCTGTGGAAACGCCACGTCGTACCCGTTACGCGGTTCCTGACGCTCGCGATCGATGTCAGCGAACGTGATGCGCAGCGGCGACCATCCCTGACCACCGCCGGCGCCTGCCGATTGTGTCGCGGCATCAGGCGTCGCGAGGAACGTGTCGAGCTGGGCGAGAAACGTGTCGAGTTCCGGGCAGCCGGGCACCGGGCACCGGGCACCGGATCCTGCTTTCCGCAATGCCTCCCGCGCGCGCCGCACGCTGCCGCGGCTCGCCGACGGATCGTCGAACAGCGCCTGGAGCCGCTCGGCGCCCTGCTGCATGAGCAGCCCTTCGAGCATCCCCCGCTCCGCCCGACGGCCGGGATCGGTGACCAGTTCGATCTCTGGCGGCGCGCCGTAGAACATGCGCGACGAGGCGTCGCCGAAGCCGGGCTTCAGGACGATGGCGGCGATGCGTCGGCCTTTGCGTACGGCGTCGAGCGCCTCGTCGCGCGTGGCGCGCTCCGCCGTGAAGCTCTCGCGTGCGGCAAGGCGATCGACGAACGCCTTCGATGCCGCCGAGTTGTCCTCGTCCACGACGGCTACCGGCAGCCGCGGCGTGTCGCGCGTGCCGCCGAAGAGCACGCCGAAGAGCACGGCGACGCACACGGGCCAGATGAAGGTGAAGAACAGCGAGGCGCGCTGGCGCGTGAACGTGCGCAGGTCCTTGAGGGCGATGGCGAGTAAGGGAGACATGAGGGCTCAGTCGCGCAGCGTGTGTCCGGTGAGGGACAGGAACACCTGTTCGAGGGTCGGCGCCTCGACGTGGAAGGACTCGATGGGCGCTTCGGCGGCCAGGCGGTTCAGCTCGCCGAGCGGGTCGCGCGTCTCCATCGCGATATCGCGGCCGGCCGTGCGCACGTGGAGGCGCGGCGGTCCCGCGTGACCCGCGATGAGGCCGGGCACCGTGTCGAGCGCGAGCACGCGGCCCTGATCGATGATCGCCACGCGATCGCAGAGGCGGACGGCTTCCTCCATGTAGTGCGTGCTGTACACGATGGCGCGGCCCTGCGCCTTGAGGGCCTCGATGCTGTCGAAGATCGCGTTGCGCGATTGCGGGTCCACGCCGACTGTCGGCTCGTCGAGCAGCACGAGCTCGGGCTCGTGCAGGATGGCGGCGGCGATGTTGAGGCGCCGCTTCATGCCGCCCGAGTACGCACCCACGCGATCGTGCCGGCGTTCTGTCAGTCCGGCGAGGGCCAGCGACGCCTCGACGCGTGCGACGCGTGCGGCACCCGAGAGTCCATACAACTGCGCGAAGAACGCGAGGTTCTCTTCCGCCGAGAGCAGGTCGTACACGGCCAGGTTCTGCGGTGCGAAGCCCAGCCGGCGCCGCGCGGCGGGCCGCGACGGCGACCCGTGATCGCCGATCGCGACGGTGCCCGCGTCGGGCGCCAGCAACCCCGTCGCCACGTGCATGGTCGTGCTCTTGCCGGCGCCGTTCGGCCCGAGGAGCCCGACAATCTCGCCAGGTCTGACCTCGAGCGACAGATCGTCGACGGCCGTCCGCGCGCCATACCGCTTCACGATGTGCGACAGAATCAACATCGCCCGCGATCGTACAGGAGTGGGTGCGGCCGGGCTCGGAGAGCCGGCCCTACCATTCGCGGCGGTAGGTAGGGCCGGCTCTCAGAGCCCGGCCGCGGCGTAGGGGCGACCCCGTAGGACTGGACCACGAAGGCCGATGGCCGATAGCCCAAGGCCGAGCCATGAGCCATGAGCCGGAAGCCCTAAGCCCCCACGCTCTCCGAGCCGATTCCCGATCATGGCGATTTCCCGTCTCATGCATGTGCTGGCGATGCTCGGGCTCGTCGCGGGGGTGGCGGGAGCACAGCCTGCCGGGCCACTGCCCCAACCGCTGCCGTTGTTCCCCGCTGACAACTGGTGGAACGTCGACATCAGCCAGGCGCCCGTCGACGCCGGGAGTGCGGGGTTCATCTCGTGGATCGCCAACGGTCGGGATCTGCGCCTGCGGCAGGACTGGGGCGCGTCTGCCAACGATCCCGAGGACCCCTCGGCGATGTGGGGCATGCCGTACGTGAGCGTGCCGGGGACGCAGCCGCTCGTGCCCGTGACATGGACGGCCTACGGCAGCGAGAGCGACAACGGCGCGCCGGGCCGGCCGCCGGGCTATCCGATCCCGCCCGAGGCGAAGACCATGGCCGGCTACATCGAAGGCGGACAGCCTGGGCGCGTGAACGCCAACGGCGACCGCCATCTCATCCTCGTCGACCGCGACAACAAGCTGCTCTACGAGTTGTACCGCGCACACTGGAACGAATCTCTTCAGCGCTGGGAAGCCGATTCAGGTGCGGTATTCGATCTCACGCGCAACGACAGGCGCCCCAACGGCTGGACCAGCGCCGACGCCGCGGGGCTCGCGATCATGCCCGGCCTCGTGCGCTACGACGAGATGTACGGCAGCGAGCCAATCCGCCACGCGCTGCGGATGACGGTGCGTGCCACCAACGGTTACGTCTTCCCCGCGTCGCATCGCGCCGGCAACAGAGCGGGCGCGCCGCCGATGGGGGCGCGGCTGCGCCTCAAGGCCGGCGTGGACATCTCGATGCACCCGGCACCGGTCAGGCGGCTGCTCCAGGCGATGAAGACGTACGGACTCATCGTGGCCGACAACGGATCGGACATGTACGTCACGGGCACCAACGACCCGCAGTGGACATCGCAGATGAGCAGCATCGCGTCCACGATACGTAACGTGAGGGTGACGGATTTCGATGTCGTGCAGCTCGGATGGCAGCCGCCTGCCGCGCCGGCCGACGCCGATGGCGACGGCCTGCCAGACGACTGGGAACGCGCCTATGGTCTCGATCCCACGAGCCCCACCGGCGACAACGGGCCGAACGGCGATCCCGACGGCGACGGCCGCACCAACGCCCGGGAACATGCAGATGGCACCCACCCGCGCGGACGGGTCACACGCCTGCTCGCCGAGGGCGTCCGCCA
The DNA here is from genome assembly GCA_964422175.1 of uncultured Luteitalea sp. Taxonomy (GTDB): domain Bacteria; phylum Acidobacteriota; class Vicinamibacteria; order Vicinamibacterales; family Vicinamibacteraceae; genus Luteitalea. The sequence goes on from CAYRAE010000016.1 coordinate 17,179, forward strand.
GGGCGGGTTCCAGACGCGCATCGCGCTCGCCAATCCGTCGGCGACCATTCCCGCCCACGTCCAGCTTCGCTTCGAGCGCGACGATGCGGCGGTGGTGACGACAACGCGGCTGGTGCCGCCGAGACAACGGGTGACGGTGAACGCGAACGCGATCGACGGCCTGCGGGATCACGCGTTCGCGACAGTCGTCGAATCCGATGTCCTGGTGGCCGTCGATCGCCTCGTGCAATGGGACAACGGGGGTGGCAGTCATGGCGAGCACGGCATCGCACGTACGTCGCGCACGTGGTACTTCGCCGAGGGCGCCACGTACACCGGCTTCTCGCTGTTCTATCTGCTGCAGAATCCCGGAGACGACGAAGCGGACGTCACCATCACGTATCTGCGCGAGCCGCCGTTGGCGCCGTTGACGACCACGCACACGGTCGAGCCCCACCAGCGGTACACCGTGTGGGTCAACTTCGACGAGGCGGGCCCCCACACCCCACTCTCCGGTGCCGCATCGTCTGTCGTCATCGAGTCGGATCGCCCGATCGTGGCCGAACGCGCGATGTATCGATCGGTGCCTGCGGGCTCTGCCGCCGGACACGCGGCGGCCGGGGCCGAGCAGCTGCATACGTCGTGGTTCTTCGCCGAGGGCCACACGGGACCACTGTTCGAGCAGTACCTGCTCATCGGCAATCCGGGGTACACGACAGTACCCGTACACGTGACGTACCTGTTACCGGAGGGACCGACGATACCCGTGACCTACGACGTGGAGCCGCGAAGTCGATACACGGTGCTGGTCAACGGGGAGACGCCATCACCCGGGGTGTCGCTGGCGTCGACGGCCGTCGCCATGGCGATCGAGGCAGACGCGCCAATCGTGGCGGAGCGTGCGATGTGGTGGCCGGGTGGGCTGCCGTGGCACGAGGCGCACGCCAGCCTCGGCGCCACGCAGACATGCGCACGTTGGGCCGTTGCCGAGGGCGAGTGGACGACGGGCGTGAGCACCTACGTGCTCGTGGCCAATACCGGCACTGCCGCGTCGGCACTGCGCGTGACGCTCCTGCGTGAGAATGCCGCGCCGCTGAGTGCCGACGTACCGATCGCGCCAGGCGCGCGGCTCAACGTCGACGTCCCGAGCCTGTTCCCGCAGGCGTTCGGGTCGCGCTTCGGCATGCTCATCGAGCCCGCCCCCTCCGCACCGGCGCTTCCCCTCGTCGTCGAGTGGTCGCAGTACGCCGATACCCCCACCGTCAACTGGAGTGCCGGCGCGAATGCAGGGGGGACGTGTGTGCAATAGACCGGCAACCGGCAATGGGCAACCGGCAACCGATTTGCTCGGACGTATACCCTGAGCCCGTTGCCGATTGCCGGTTGCCGGTTGCCGGTCAGCTGTTCTGCTTGATCAGTTCCAGCTCGATCGTGATCTTCACCGAGTCGCCGACAACGACGCCGCCGCCGTCCATCGAGCGGCTCCAGCTCACGCCGAAGTCCTGACGGTTGACCGTCGTGGTGGCCGTGGCGCCGATGCGCTGGCTGTTCTGCACGGTGACGGGATCTGTCGGGCCCTCGACGTCGAGCACCACTTCCTTCGTCTTGCCGCGCATCGTCAGGTCGCCGATCAGCTTGAACCTGCCGTTACCCACCACTTCCGCGCGCTTGCTCTTGAACGTGATGGTGGGATAGGTCGCCACGTCGAAGAAGTCGGCGCTCTTCAGGTGCGCGTCGCGCTTCTCGTTGTCGGTCGTGATCGTCGTCGAGTTGATGTTGGCCGTGGCGGAGACGGCGCCGATGTTCGATCCGTCGTAGACGATGGTGCCTTCCACCTTGCCGAAGCGGCCGTGGACGTTGCTGACCATCATGTGACGCACGGTGAACGAGGCGCCGGAGTGGGCCGAATCGATCGTCCAGGTCTGGGCGGCGACGGGCGAGGCGAACGCGACGATGGCGAGTGCCGCGAGGGTCGAGCGAGCAATCATGTGCGGGCTCCTGGGAAGGAATTTCAGAATTTCAGGGATTTCGGGTTCAACTCCATCCCACGATATACGTGTTACAACACGAATTCAAGATCCGTGCGTGTCATGAGGAGCGCCATGAGCGCTTCGAAGCCGTTCTGGTCGGCCTGGGTGAACCGCGCGAGCGACGGACTGTCGAGGTCGAGCACGCCCACCACACGCCCGTCGTGCCGGAGCGGCACCACGAGCTCCGACGCCGAGGCGCCATCGCACGCGATATGGCCCGGGAACGCCGCCACATCGTCCACACGGACCGATTCGCCGCGCTGCACGGCCGTCCCGCACACGCCGCGTCCGACGGCAATCCGCACGCACGCCGGCTTGCCCTGGAAAGGCCCGAGCACCAGCTCGGTCTCGCCCCGGCGCAGGTAGAACCCGGCCCAGTTGAGGTCGGGCGTCGCGTGCCAGATGAGCGCCGCCGCGTTGGCGAGGTTCGCGATCATGTCGCGTTCGGTGCCGATGAGCGCGTCGAGGTGCGCGTGCAGGCCGGCATGGAACGTGGCAGGGTTGCCGTCGAGCGTCGGGACGTGGAACATCGGCACACGATAACAGGCCGGCAACCGGCAACGGGCAACCGGCAACCGGAGCCATCTCCAGGTGTAGCCGCCGGATTCATCCGGCGGACAGTCGCCGGGAGGACGCGTCGATTCGCCGATGGCGGCGAACGGTGACGGGCCCATGGCGTACAACCGCACGTGGCCGCGGCGTCTTCGTCGCGTGGCCACTGACATTCGAGGACATCTTTCGTGACCGACCTGCACGCCGATCTCGCAGCACTCAAACTCGACAGGGCCGCCCGCCAGGCGCCGCCGCGCCGGCGCGGCCCTCTCGTGGCGGTCGTGCTGGCCGTCGCGGCCGCCGCACTTGGCTGGTGGCTCTGGCAGCGCCCGGCGCCAGAGCCCGCCAAGGCGGCCGTCGAGGTCGAGCGACCCGCCGCACGCACGACGGCCGCCGACGATGCGGTGCTGAACGCGTCGGGATATGTGGTGGCCCGGCGGCGCGCCACCGTATCGTCGCGCATCACGGGCAAGGTCGTCTCGGTGCACGTCGAGGAAGGCATGGCCGTGAAGCAGGGCCAGGTGCTCGCGCGGCTCGACGACTCGACGGTGCGCGCGCTCCTGCAGCTGTCCGAATCACAACTGGCGTCGTCGCGCACGCAACTCGCGGAGACGGAGGTGCGCATCCGTGAGGCGGAGATTGCGCATGGCCGGCAGCAGCGCCTGGTACGCGAAGGCGTGCTGCCCGAAGCGGACCTCGACACCGCGACCGCGCAGGTCGACGCCCTCCGCGCACGACTGGCTGCCGCGCGCCAGGACGTGCTGGTGGCGGAGCGGCAGGTGGCCGTGCGCCGCACCGAGCTCGACGACACGATCATCCGCGCGCCGTTCAGCGGCATGGCCGTGTCCAAGGACGCGCAGCCCGGCGAGATGATCTCCCCAGTCTCGGCCGGCGGCGGGTTCACGCGCACCGGCATCTGCACCATCGTCGACATGACGTCGCTCGAGATCGAGGTCGACGTGAACGAGAGCTACATCTCGCGCGTGTCGGACAACCAGCCCGTGCGCGCCGTGCTCGACGCGTATCCCGACTGGTCGATTCCCGCGCACGTGATCACTACCGTGCCAACCGCCGATCGCCAGAAGGCGACGGTGCTCGTGCGCATCGGGTTCGACGCGCTCGATCCACGCCTGCTGCCCGACATGGGCGTGAAGGTGACATTCCTGAAGGAGGTCCGTCCATGAACGCCCCCGTCGCTCCCCTCGTCAGCGTCCGCCAGCTGGAGAAGTCGTATCACCGCGGCAGCGAGACCATCGCCGTTCTCCAGGGTATCGATCTCGACATCGCGCCGGGCGAGTTCCTCGCGCTGATGGGTCCATCGGGTTCCGGCAAGACGACGCTGCTCAACCTGCTCGGAGGCCTCGACCGCCCGAGCGCCGGCACGATCGACGTCGGCGGCGAGCACATCGATGCGCTCTCGTCAGGCGCGCTGGCCCGCTGGCGCGCCACGCACGTGGGCTTCGTCTTCCAGTTGTACAACCTGCTTCCGGTACTCACGGCGCAGCGCAACGTCGAACTGCCGTTGTTGCTGACCAACCTGTCGTCTTCGGAGCGCCGCAATCGCGCGTCGATCGCGCTGTCGGTGGTGGGCCTCTCCGAGCGTGCGCAGCACTATCCGCGACAGCTCTCCGGCGGTCAGGAGCAGCGCGTCGGTATCGCACGCGCCATCGTGACCGACCCCACGCTGCTGCTGTGCGACGAACCGACGGGCGACCTCGACAGGAAGTCGGGCGACGAGATTCTCGCGTTGCTTCGTGCCCTCAATCGCGAGCATGGCAAGACGATCGTGATGGTCACGCACGATCCGCACGCGGCCGCCTGCGCCACGCGTGTGGTGCACCTCGAGAAGGGGCTGCTGGTCTCCGAGGTGGCGGCATGAAGTACCTGCCGCTCCTCTGGCGCAGCCTGATGCGGCGCAAGCTGCGCACGCTCTTCACGGCGCTCTCGATCCTCGTCGCGTTCGTGCTGTTCGGCGCGTTGATGGCGCTGAAGGCGGCGTTCGGCATGGGCATCGATCTCGCCGGGCAGGATCGGCTCGTGATGATCCAGAAGGTGTCGTTCATCCAGCCGTTGCCGTTCGCGTACCAGTCGCGCATCGCGGCAACGGACGGCGTGGCGACCGTCACGCACGCGTCGTGGTTCGGCGGGATCTACCAGGATCCGAAGAACTTCTTCCCGCAGTTCGCCGTGGTGCCCGACGCGTGGCTGCAGATGTATCCGGAGTACGTGCTCACGCCCGATCGGCAGCAGGCGTGGTACGGCAACCGCACAGGCGCGATCGTCGGCCGGGTGCTCGCCGACCGCTTCGGCTGGAAGGTCGGCGACCGCGTTCCTCTCCAGCCCACGATCTTCCGCAAGGCCGACGACTCCCCGTGGACGTTCACGATCGAGGGCATCTACGAGGCGGGCCAGCAGGGCACCGACACGACGCAGATGTTCTTCCACTACGACTACCTGAACGAAACGCGACAGGTCCTGAAGGATCAGGTGGGCTGGTACGTCATCCGCGTGAGCGACCCGCAGGCGTCCGACGCGGTGGCCGCGCGCCTCGACGCGCTCTTCGCCAACTCGCCTGCCGAGACGAAGACGTCCACGGAGAAGGCGTTCGTGCAGGCGTTCGCCGCGCAGATCGGTGACGTGGGCAGCATCCTCATGGCGATTCTCGGGGCCGTGCTCTTCACGATGCTGCTCGTGGCCGCCAACACGATGGGACAGGCGGTGCGGGAACGCACGAACGAGCTCGCCGTGATGAAGACGCTCGGCTTCACCGACGGGCAGCTGCTCGCGCTCGTGCTCGGCGAGTCGATGCTGCTCGCCATCGTCGGTGGCGGCGCGGGCCTGCTGCTGGCGTGGGTCATCACGCTCGGCGGCGATCCGACCGGTGGCTTCCTCCCGGCGTTCTTCCTGCCGACGCGCACGCTCGTGCTGGGCGTCGCGCTCATCGTGCTCGTGGGACTTGCCGCCGGTCTCCTGCCCGCCTGGCAGGCCAGCCGCCTCCGCATCGTCGACGCGCTCCGGCGCCAAGGGTGATTGCCATGCACGCCTTGTCACAGATCCTCGCCATCACGCTCGTCAACATCCGCAGCATGCCGCAGCGTCGCGGGTCGTCGCTCGTGGCCATCGCCGGAATCGCCGGCGTCGTGGTGGTCTTCGTGTCGGTGCTGTCGATCGCGCAGGGCTTCCGCGCGGCGATGACCACCGCCGGCGATCCGCGCACCGCTATCGTGCTGCGCGCGGGTACCGACGCCGAGATGTCGAGCGTCCTCATGCGCGCCAACACGCAGCTTGTGAAAGATGCGCCAGGCATCGCGCGCGGTGCCGACGGGCCCATCGCATCGGCGGAACTGTTCGTGATCGTCAACCACCCGAAGCGATCGACGGGCCTCGACGCCAACGTGCCGCTGCGCGGCGTCGAACCCGCGGCGTTCGACGTACGCCCGCAACTGAAGATCGTCGAAGGACGACGGTTCGAGCCGGGCCGGAACGAGATCATCGTCGGCAGGGCCGCGGCGGGTCAGTTCGCGGATCTCGGCGTCGGTCAGACGGTCCGATGGGGCGAGAACGTGTGGACCATCGTCGGGATGTTCGAAGCGGGTGGTTCGATCTCCGAGTCGGAGATCTGGTGCGACGCGCGCGTGTTGCAGGGTGCTTACCGGCGCGGCGACTCGTTCCAGTCGATCTACGTGCAACTGGAGCGCGAAGATTCACTCGAGGCGTTCAGGGCGACGCTTGCCGCGGACCCGCGCCTCAACGTGATGGCGGAGCGCGAGACGGACTACCTGGCGGCGCAGTCCGTCGTGCTGCAGACCATCATCAGGACGATCGGCTTCGTGATCGCGGGCCTCATGGCAGTCGGCGCCATCTTCGGTTCGATCAACACGATGTACAACGCGGTGGCCAGCCGCACGCGCGAGATCGCCACGCTGCGCGCGCTTGGCTTCGGGGCCGTCTCGATCGTCTCGTCAGTGATGGCCGAATCCATGGTGCTGGCACTTGTCGGCGGGGTGCTCGGCGGCCTGCTGGCCTGGGCGGGCTTCGACGGCTACCAGACGTCGACGATGAACTTCCAGTCGTTCAGCCAGGTGGCGTTCGCGTTCCGAGTCACGCCGGCGCTGCTCGTGCAGGGACTGATGTGCGCGCTGATCATGGGCATGGTCGGCGGGATCCTCCCCGCTCTCCGCGCCGCACGACTCCCCATCGTCGACGCGCTGAGAGAACTCTAGGGCGAAGAAAAGGGCGGGCGAAAGTGAAAAGGCCAAAGGATAAGGGCAGCGAAAAAGACAGGAAGGTAAGAAGGCAGGAAGGGGAAAGACGAAGGGGCAAACATCCGGCGATCGTTGCGACTGTCCTGATAGCGACTGCCGGTATGGCCACACCTGTATCGTCGATTCAGGAACGACCCATCGTGGTCAACGTAGAACTGCCTCGGCCGATCGTGCCGGTACTGAGTCATCTCCAGGTGCTCTATGGCCGCGTGGTGACATTCGAAGAGGCGCCTGTCGAGTACGACGAGGACATGGTGGACATGTCCGTAAGCTTCCCCAGTCCATAGACACTCCCTTGGTAGACTGCCGCCCATCAGGAG
>CAYRAE010000017.1:0-23862 GCA_964422175.1 uncultured Luteitalea sp.
CGCACGCCGGCCTGCTTCGCGACCAGGTTCAACTGCTCGATCGCCGCCGGCCGACGGACGTCGGTGGACACCACGATCGGATGCTTCCCCTGCCTGACGAGCCACTTCGCGAGCTTGCCCGTCGTGGTCGTCTTGCCCGAGCCCTGGAGGCCCAGCATGAGGATCACGCGCGGGGTGGCGCTCGCCGGCGGCAGGCCGCCCTGCGTGTCGCCGAACAACGCCAGCATCTCGTCGCGCACGATGCGGACGACCTGCTGACCGGCGCTGAGGCTCTTGAGCACCTCCTCGCCGACCGCGCGATCCCGCACCTTGTCGACGAACGCCTTGACGACCTTGAAGTTGACGTCCGCCTCGAGCAGCGCCATGCGGATTTCCCGCAAGGCCACTTCGACGGTCTCCGGCGTCAGGCGCACCTCTCTCCCGAGGTTGGCGAAGACGTCCTGGAGCCTGTTGCTGAGCGAGTCGAACATTACACACGTCCACCCGGACCGCCCCGCGGCCCTGTGGCAAACAGAGAGTGTAACAGGGAAAGGCCGGCAACGGGCAACCGGCAACCGACAACCGGGCATCCAGATGGAGTGCCGGGAACCTCCTCAGATGGAGGCCAGGGGCCCCTGAAGCCCGTTCGAACCCTCGAAGACGCCGTCATTCGTCATTCGTCATTGCCTCCGACATTCGGCATCCCGGCATCGCGGCATTCCCTACCGGTAGCTGGTGCGGCGGGGGTCGCCGACTCCGATGCGCGTGCCGTCGTCGGCAATCAGGATTGACTGGGTGTCGCCCTGGTAGCCGCCGCGTTCCTCGACCACCTGCCCTCTCGCGCGAAGGGCCTCGACGCGGCCTGCCGGCAGCCCGCCCTTCTCGAACAGCAGGCGGTCCGGCAGGTGCTGGTGGTGCAGGCGGGGCGAAGACGTCGCCTGGACCAGATCCATGTCGAAATCGATGACCTGCGACACCGTCTGCGCGACGGTGGAGATGATCGTGGGACCACCAGGCGATCCCGTGACGAGCCACAGCCGCCCATCAGGACGCAGCACGATCGTGGGCGCCATCGCCGAGAGCATGCGCTTGCCGGGCTGGACCGCGTTGGCTTCGCCCTGCACCAGCCCGAACTGGTTCGGTGACCCGGGCTTGGCCGCGAAGTCGTCCATCTCGTTGTTGAGCAGGAACCCCGCCCCCGTCACCGTGACCAGATTCCCATAGAGCGAATTGATCGTCGTCGTCACCGCGACAGCGTTGCCCGCGCCGTCCACGATCGAATAGTGCGTGGTGTGCGCGCCCTCGGCGGCCGCCGCACCGGCCTCAGCTCCGGGAGCTCCGAGTCCGGGTTCCACCGCCGTGGAAGGTGTGGCGTGGGCCATGTCGATCGTCGCGCGTCGCTCGGCCGCGTACGCATCCGACGCCATCCGAGCCGTCGGCTGGGGCACGAAGTCGGGATCGCCGAGGTACGTGTTCCTGTCGGCGAACGCGCGCTTGGCGGCTTCGGCATAGAGGTGCACGTGATCGGCGGAGAGGAAGCCCGACGCCCGAAGATCGTAGCCTTCGAGGACGTTCAGGATTTCAGCCAGCGTCACGCCGCCCGAGGACGGCGGCGGCATCGACACGATCGCATGCCCGCGATACTCGAACCGGAGCGGATCGCGCCACTTCGCTTCGTAGGACGCGAGATCGGCGGCGGTCATCACGCCGCCCCCGCGCCGCATCTCCGCCTCGACGAGCTCCGCGGTCCTGCCGCGATAGAAACCGTCGCGGCCATCAGCCGCGATGCGGCGCAGGGTCGCCGCGAGATCGGCCTGGACGAACCGTGCCCCCACGGCCGGTGCCGCGCCACCGGGCAGGAAGACGTCCGCCGTCGATGGATACCGCGAGAGCCGCTGCGTCGCCGACGCGAGAGACGTCCCCAGCCTGTCGTGGACCACGAGACCATCGGCCAGCTCGATGGCTGGCGCGACCAGGTCTGCCCATGGCAGTGACCCGAATCGACGATGGGCCTCCCACATGCCGGCGACCGAGCCCGGCACTCCGGCGGCGAGATGTCCGACGACAGAGGTATCGGTCGCCTGCCCATCCGGACCGAGGAACATGTCGCGACTCGCAGCGGCCGGTGCTGTCTCGCGGAAGTCGAGCGCCACTGTCCCGCCATCGGTCATGCGAGCCACGAGGAACCCGCCGCCACCGATGTTGCCCGCTTCAGGATTGACGACAGCCAGCGCGAAGTGCGTGGCCACCGCCGCGTCGATGGCATTGCCGCCGCGCGCAAGGACGGCCATCCCGACATCGGTCGCCACGGGATCCGTCGTCGTGACCATCCCACCGGTGGCGGGCGCGGTACGGGCGACAGCCGAAGTGAGAGTCCACGTCGGCTCCTGCCTGCCGCACGCCGCGGCCAGCCCCACCATCGACGCCAGGCCAACCGCGAGCGCCGCGCGCGCGAGGACCGCCGACACCGCTCCCGCCATCCGCGTGTGTTCCATGCGGCGAGATTGTACCGGCGTCGAGCCTCCGGGCTAGACGCCCTTCAGCGTGTGACCGAGTTTGGTCTTCTTGGTCTTGAGGTACTTCAGCGTGTGCTCGCCAGCCGGGATCTCGAGTGGCTCGGTGCGCGTCACCGACAGCCCGTAGCCTTCGAGCCCCACGAACTTGCGCGGGTTGTTGGTGAGCAGGCGCATGGATCGCACACCGAGGCTGCGCAGGATCTGCGCGCCGATGCCGTAGTCGCGCTGATCGGCCTTGAACCCGAGGCGCTCGTTGGCTTCCACCGTGTCGAGACCCTGATCCTGCAGCGCATACGCGCGGATCTTGTTCGCGAGGCCGATGCCCCGGCCCTCCTGATTCAGGTACAGGAGCACGCCGCGTCCTTCATCGGCGATCCGGCGCATCGCCGTCTCGAGCTGCGGCCCGCAATCGCAGCGCGCCGAATGGAAGACATCGCCGGTCAGGCAGCTCGAATGCACGCGCACCATCACGTCGCGGCCATCGCCCACGTCGCCGCGCACGAGCGCGACGTGCGTCAGGCCGTCCACAGGGCTGTCGAAGGCGTGGACGTGGAAGTCGCCGAACTCGGTCGGCAGCGTCGCCGTCGCCGCCGGCTGCACGAGCTGCTCGTGCCGCAGGCGCCACCGCACGAGATCCGCGATGGTGATCATCAGCAGCTTGTGCTTGCGCGCGAAGCGCGTCAGATCCGGCACGCGCGCCATCTCGCCGTCGGGTCGCATGATCTCGCAGATGACGCCGGCCGGCGCGAGGCCGGCGGCGCGCGCGAGATCGACTGCCGCTTCGGTGTGGCCTGTCCGCACGAGCACGCCACCGGCACGCGCACGCAGCGGGAACACGTGCCCGGGCCGCGCGAGATCCGACGCGTGCGTGGCCGGATCGATCGCGGTCCTGATCGTGGCGGCGCGATCGGGCGCGGAGATACCCGTCGACGTCTTTCCCTTCGCTTCGATGGAGACGCACATCGCCGTCTCGGTCCGCGAGGAGTTGTGCTGCACCATCAACGGGACGTCGAGCGCGTCGAGCCGCTCCGGCGTCATCGCGAGACAGATGAGACCGCGGCCGTGCGTGGCCATGAAGTTGATGGCCGCGGGCGTCACCAGCTCGGCCGCCATCGTGAGGTCGCCCTCGTTCTCGCGATCCTCATCGTCGACCACGATGATCATCTGGCCGGCGCGGACGGCGGCGATGGCCTCTTCCACCGTGGCGAACGGGTTGCGCGTGGCGCGGGCGGCTGTCGATCCCCTGGCGATGCGGAGAGTGCGGGTCATGAGCGGGTCGTTCCGATCGACAGGCCGCGCAAGACGTACTTGCCGACCATGTCGCATTCGAGGTTCACGCGGTCACCTGGCTGCGCGTGCTGCAGCGTGGTGGACGTCCAGGTGTGCGGAATGATCTGGACGTCGAACGTTTCGGCGGCCAGCGACGCGATCGTCAGGCTGATGCCGTCGACGGCCACCGAGCCCTTCTCGATGAAGTATGCGGCCAGGGCCGGCGGGAACGAAATCGTGACACGCCAGAAGTCGCCGTCGCGTGCGATGGCCTCGATCCGGCCGGTCCCGTCCACGTGCCCTTGAACGAAATGCCCGCCCAGCCGGCTTCCGACGGCGAGAGGCCGCTCCAGATTCACGAGGTCGCCCGTCCCGAGCGCCCCCAGCGCCGTCACGCGCAGCGTCTCCGGCGAGACGTCGGCGCTCCACGACGCCGCATCGCGCGCCACCACGGTCAGGCAGACGCCGCTCGTGGCAACGCTGTCGCCCAGTGCGAGGTCGGCCGCCAGCGGCGTCTCGATCGTCACGCGTTGACCGCCGGCCACGGGGGCCAGCGCGCGCACGGTGCCAGTCGCTTCAATCAGTCCTGTGAACATCGGCTTCGAGGAGAACGTCGTGCCCCAGCGGCACGGCGCGTGGTGCCCACGCACTCAGGCGGATGGGCACGTTCCAGCGTACGGCATCAGGCCCCAGCGCGCGATCGCTCACGAGCTCACTCACTCGATCCACGACGCCCGCCTGCCAGAACGCCGCGTGCAGCGTCGGACCACCTTCGACCAGGAGCGACTGTACGTCGCGCTGCACCAGTACGCGCAAGCTGTTGGGCACGGTGCCGTCCGTCGCCAGCACCTCGACGCCGCTGTCGCGCAGTCGCGCCGCTTCGGACGAGGTGGCCGCCGCACCGGATGTCAGTACCACCACGGGACCTGCGTCGCGCGTCCGCACGAGTCGCGCGTCGGGCGTGAGTCGCAGGTGCCTGTCGAACACCACTCGCAGGAGCGGTCGATGGCGATACACGTCGCGCGCCGTCAGGACCGGGTCGTCGACGATGGCGGTCTGCGATCCGATGGCGATGGCATCGACGTCCCCTCGCAGGCGCTGTGACCAGCGCGTTGCCTCGGGACCACTCAGCAGCGTCCGCGCGCCGGCATGCGCCGCCACCGCGCCATCCAGGCTCATCGCGACTTTCAGGTGAACCCACGGGCGGCCGCGCTCGACAGTCGTGAAGAACGGCGCGTTCTGGTGCCGTGCCTCCTGCAATCCTACGCCTGTGGTCACCGCGACGCCGCGCGACCGCAGGTACGCGAACCCGCGTCCGGCCACCTGAGGAAACGGATCCCCCGCGGCCACCACCACGCGCCGGATGCCCGCGTCGACCACCGCCACGCAGCACGGCCCGGTGCGCCCCGTGTGACTGCACGGCTCGAGCGTGCAGTACAACGTGGCCCCTGTCGCGCGCACACCCGCCGCGCTGAGCGCGACGACCTCCGCGTGCGGGCCACCCGCGACCTGATGGTGTCCCACGCCAACCACCACGCCTTCGTCATCGACGATGACGGCACCGACGAGGGGATTCGGCGTGGTGCTGCCGCGTCCACGCTCCGCGTGCCACAACGCGCGGGCCATGAACCGGGCGTCCTCCGGACGGAGATCGCCCTCGACGGTGCGGAGGTCTACCACGCCTCTTCGAAGAGCGCGTCGACGTACTCGCGTGGGCTGAACGGCACGAGGTCGTCGATCTGCTCGCCGGTGCCGACATAGCGGATCGGCAGTCGCAGGTCCTGCGCGATCGCCACGGCCACGCCGCCCTTGGCCGTGCCATCAAGCTTGGTGAGGATGATGCCGTTGACGCCCGAGACCTTCATGAACTCGCGCGCCTGCTGCACGCCGTTCTGGCCGACTGTCGCGTCGAGGACGAGCAGCACCTCGTGCGGCGCGCCGTCGACCTCGCGCGATGCGACACGCTTGATCTTCTCGAGCTCGTTCATCAGGTTGACGCGCGTGTGGAGCCGGCCTGCCGTGTCCACGAGGACCGGATCGAGCTGGCGCGCGCGAGCGGCCTGGATCGCATCGAACACGACAGCCGCGGGATCGGAGTTGGGCTGCGCCCGCACGAAGCCGACCTCCGCGCGCCGCGTCCACACTTCGAGCTGCTCGACGGCCGCGGCGCGGAACGTGTCTGCCGCGCACACCAGCGGCGTCGCGCCCTGCTGCTTGAGCAGGTTCGCAAGCTTGCCGATGGAGGTCGTCTTGCCGGTCCCGTTGACGCCGACGATCAGCACCACGCGTGGCGTGCCGCCCTGCGCCGGCGGCGGCGCGGCGCCCTCGAGGATCGCGAGGATCTCCGCGCGAACGAGCGGCAGCAGGTCGTCGCCTCGACGCGCCTTGCGCTTCACGGCCTCGACGATCCTGTCGGTGGCCGCTACGCCGACATCGCACGTGATCAGCGCCTCTTCGAGGGCATCCAGCGACTCGATGCGGCGCGTCGCCGTCCCGGTGGCCGTGCCGCCAAGTGCCTCCGGCGCGGCGGTACCCTCGTCGAAGGCCCCGAACAGCTGGTCCTTGGTCTTCTGAAGACTCGACTTGAGGCGGTCGAAAAAGCTCACAGGGGAAGTGTACAGGGACCGGCAACCGGCAACCGGCAACCGGCAACCGGACAGATGGAGGCCAGGGCTTCAGAGCCTGTGAACAATCGACGCGTGCGTAGGGGCGGCCCTTGTGGCCGCCCGTTCGGATCGGGCACCACAAGGGGTGCCCCTACACATTCGGGAAGCGAGCAGTTCCCGCAGATGGAGAATCGGGTTACGCGTTCAGTGCCGTCGTGGGATTGACGCGTGAAGCGCGGCGGGCGGGAAGCCACGCAGCCACTGCGGTCACGAGCGCGACGACGACGGCCGCAGCGGCGATGGTCAGCGGATCATCCGGCGCAATGCCGAAGAGCAGCGACTGCACGTAGCGCACACCGGCGACGGCCAACACCAGGCCGAACAGCAACCCCACGACCGTCAACACCGTTGTCTGCCGGAGCACGAGGCTGCGAATCGCACCAGGCGTCGCACCAAGCGCGATCCGCAGGCCGAACTCCCTCGTCCGCGCGAGCGTCGCGTACGACGTCACGCCGTAGAGTCCGAGCGCGGCGAGCAGAATCGCGATGACGGCAAAGCCGGTGGCCAGGGTCGCCAACACACGTTCCATCGGCAGTTGGTTCGCAATCTGCTGCTCCATGGTCATCATGCCGAAGGTGGTGACGTGCGGGTCGACGGCAGCGATGACACGGCGGACGTCGCTGGCCACGGCATCGGCATCACCGCGTGTCCTGATGTGCAGGGTGAGCTGTCCCACGTCCGCGAGTTGCTCGTATGGCACGTACCACATGGGACCAGGGCTCTCGTGGACCTGCGCGACCTTGCTGTCGCGCACCACGCCGATGATGGTGAAGTCTGCCGATCCGGACGAGCCGCCCTGGCCGATGCGGCGCCCGATGGCCTGGCCGTCGAAGTAGCGCCGCGCGAAGGCGTCGTTCACGACGGCGACCTTCTCAACGGATGCACCGTCGGCGGCGGTGAACTCGCGCCCGGCGACGAGCGGCAATCCGATTGTGCTGAAGTAGCCGGGCCCGACAGCGTTCCGCAACGGTCCCGGGTTGTCGTCGCGCTCGCCCGTGTCGAGCGTCAGCCCGCTGCCCCACATGCTCTGCCCGAGCAGGCGCATCGCGGCAAGACTCGCCGACTGCACACCAGGGACGGCGGCGACGCGTTCGATCACGTCGTCGTAGAACAGGCGCAACTGCGGCTGCTCGTATCCGCTCAGCCTCGGATCGAGGGTGAGCTGCACCAGATGCTCGGCGTCGAAGCCGAAGTCCTGGTATCGCAGGTTGGCGAGCGTGCGGACGAACAGTCCTGAGCCGACGAGCAGCGCGAACGAGAGTGCGATCTGCGCGGTGACGAGCACGCGCCGTCCGAAAAGACGGCCTCCCACGACCTGGCGATTGTCCGCGCCCAAGGCACGGCCGACGTCCGTACGAGTCGCCGCCAGCGCGGGGAACAGGCCACAGACCACACCCGTGAGCATCGTGATCGCCGACACGAACGCCAGCACACGCACGTCCATCGCCGCTTCGAGGGCCGGCCCGATGGTGGACGGCACGGCCATACTCGCCAGGGCTTGTGCGCCACGATTTGCCAGCAACAGGCCAAGCGCACCACCGGTCACGGCTATCAGGAGGCTCTCGACCAGCAACTGCGTTGCGATGCGGCTCCGCTGGGCACCCACCGCGAGGCGAATCGAGATTTCACGCCGGCGCGCGGCGGCCCGCGCGATCAGCAGGTTGGCGACGTTGAGGCACACCAGCAGCAGCACGGCGGTCGCCAGCACGCTCAACACAGTCAGGGGCAACGCGAAATCTGTCTGCAGCTTCGACCGTCCTTGCGCGCCGTCGAACAGCGTGACCCTGAAGTCCTCGGTCCACGGTTCGCCGGGCAGCGTGGCGACGTACTGCTGAAAGATGGCGTGGGTCTCGTGTTCCGCCGCCGTGCGGCTGACCCTGGGGCGCAGCCGTCCCATGACTTGCAGCCACCACGACCGGGGACTGTCGAGACGCGATGGCGACGCGTGCATCTCGGCCTGCATGGCCATGGGCACGCGAATGTCCTGCCGGGCGCCGAGCTCGATGCCGTAGAAGGCAGGCGGCGTGACGCCAACGATGGTCATCGCGTGTGTGTTGATGCGGATCGTCCTGCCGATGACGAGCGGGTCGCTGCCGAACCGGCGCTGCCAGTAGCCGTGGCTCAGTACCACGACGGGATGCGCGCCTGGTGTACGGTCGTCGTCGGCTGTGAGGAGCCGGCCCAGGTGGGGCCTGACGCCGAGGACGTCGAAGTAGTTGCCGGAGACAAGTTCTCCGGACACGCGCTCGGGCAGGCCGTCGATGTCCACGCTCGGCCCCATGCTGGCCCGGCAGATCACGCCGGTGAGCGACGTCGTCGTGGACGCGAGTTGCCTGTAGAACGGATAGGGGAAGCTGTTGCCCAAGCCGCTCGAGTCAGTGGACCGCCCGAGCAGCACGAGCGCTGCGGGGTCGTGGACCGGCATCAATCGCAGCAGGACTGCGTTGACGAGGCTGAAGATCGCCCCGTTCGCTCCGATACCTATCGCGATGGACAGGATGGCCACCGCCGCGAAGACGGGGGAGCGCCGCAGTCCACGCAGGCCGTAGCGGAGGTCCGCGCTCAGTTGATCGACGAAGCGGAGCCCGCGCGCTTCGCGACCCTCCTCCTTCCAGCGATCGGGCGCGCCGAGCTCGACACGAGCCTGGCGCTTCGCTTCCGCGCGGTCGAGCCCGCTGGCCACGAGATCGTCGACTCGCGCGTCGATATGGAACTGGAGCTCCGCGTTCATCTCGTGCTCCAGACGGGTGCGCGCGACCAGCGCACTCAGGAACGAGCGCAATCGTGCCAGCGGCATCACACGTCCTCCGGAGTGGCGGCGAGGACGAGGCCGATGGCACCGGAGAGTTGCTGCCAGTAGTCGGCTTCTTCCTTCAATCGGCGACGCCCCGTTGCTGTCAGGCGGTAGAACTTCGCCTTGCGGCCGTTCTCCGATTCACCCCACGTCGATGTGATGAGGCCCTGATGTTCGAGACGGTACAGCGCCGGATACAGCGACCCCTGCTGCACGCGCAACTGCTCGCGCGAGATCTGCTGGAGACGCAGCAGGACGGCGTAGCCGTGCAACGGACCGAGAGACACGGCTTTCAGGATCAGGAGATCCAGCGTCCCTTGAAGAAGCTGTGCGGGTGGTGACATCGGGCTGTCTCCTAGAATGACAAGGAGAGCGTAGCCGCCCTCTCCTAGGATGTCAAGGAGTGTCGCTCACAACCTCTCCATGGCCTCCACTGGCAGTGAATCGCGCTACGCGTTCAGTGCCGTGGTGAGATTGACGGGACGCGCGGCGGGCGCTCACGTCTCCGCATCGGCCAGGGCACGCTCGAGCAGGTCTGTCACGCCCAGGGCAGCGGCCCAGTGACGCAGGTACACACGGTCCATGGCGTCCGACACGCGCAGCATCCCCAGGATGTCCCACCATTGGCGTTCCGACACCTCGCCGCCGCGGCGAAACCACTCGAGCTTGGCGAGTACCGTATCCTCGGCGGACGCAATCGGAAACCGAGGGGCGCCGGGCGCGTCATCGAGGGGCTGCGGTCGGGCCCGTTCGGTCACCGACTGGTCGAACGCTCTCCCCTTCGAGACGAACAGGTCGATCTTGAACATCGTGTCCAGGTGGATCACGCTGCACGACGACCGCGCGGCGATGGCGCCGCGCAAGTGACCAAGCGGGACGTAGTAGGCGTGCGAGAGTCGTTCCACGAGCGGGTCGATGTGGAGCGGTTCAAGGGCGGCAATGATGTCGGCGTCGAGACTCGCGCGCGCGATCCCGTGCGCGGAACTAGCTACCGACCCGCCAATGTAGTAGCGGACGCCGATGGCGTCCAGCGCCTCGGCGATCGGCTGCACGGCCGCGACGACATCCGGAACACTCATCCGACGTCGGTGCGTACGACATCCCGGCGCGCGAGATCGGCGCGCAGACCGGCCGCGATGTCCGTGCCGTAGTGGAGCTCCACGAAACGCACGTCGACGTCACGCGCGGAGAACTCAGGATGTGCCTGGCCGATGGCGCGGCGCGCGGCACGTCTCACGACGTCTGTCAGGCCGCAGGCCAGACGCAAACGGCGACCGACGGACGCCGCGCGCAGCAGTCCGACCTGGACGGCCTCGACATCGGCCGTCGTATCCGGAGAGCGGACGGGCATCGGTTCAGGCACGATACGGCATGGTACCCCGAGCCTGGCCCGCATCGGTCCGACCGCGGGCGACTACTGTCGCTCCACGTTGTACTGCACGCTGGTGATCTCCAGTTCCAGATACGCGTAGTCGCTGCCGTCTTCGTGCCACCGGCCCTCGCCACGCGATGCGAGGCGCACGGGACCGAACTGGCGGTAGCCGCCGACGGGCGTCGACCAGCGGGCGGGCGTCAACGTCCGCCCGTCAGGCGACGCCTTGAGGCGATCGTCGGACACGAAGTCGACGAGTTCACCGGCATCGTCGAAGACGAGGTCCGCGTGGATCGTGTGACCGGCGTTGGTGAAGGTCGCCCGCACCGTTCGTGCATCGACGTCTTCCCACGCGATGGCCGGGTCGATCAGCGAGGCCGGCGCCATGATGCACATGTCGTTGAGCAGCGTGACGGTCTCGGCCTGCGTCATGGCCGCGCCGGACATGTCGGCGACCGGCACGAGCGCCGCCGCCTTCACGCGCATCGACGCTTCGCCATCCGCGTAGCGGTGCAGCACCTGCACCGGCACCAGCGACATCGACGCTCTCATGTAGAACAGCCGTGCGGCATCGCCGACGGTGTTGTGCTGTTCCGCGGTGAAGGGCATCCACGACGCGTCGCGCCCGCTGCGGATGCGCCCGTGCATGAGCACGCGGAAGTTCCGTTCGCGGGGCTGGCCGACAACGCCGACCGCACGCAGATAGCGCTGCACCAGAACGGGCAGATGCGCGAGGTCGGCGTCGCCGACGATGGTCGCGGGCGCATCGGTGCGAGTCAGTCGCTGCGTGACCTCACGTTCGTACGCCCACAACAGGCTGCCAGGGCCTGATGCCAGCGCACCGAACACCACGCCCGCCAACACCAGGACGTTGACGAGGGCACCGGCCTTCGCGTCTGACCACGACGGCACGATGGCCACCATCGATACGACGAGCGCGCATGCCGCGATGAGCCACCACCACCGCGTCGACATGGCAAGCGCGACGGCGGACGCGACGAACAGGAGCGCGGCGGTCAACCACGCGACACCCATGGGTCGCGAGATCGGCTGCGTCAACTGCGGGAGGTCCGCGAATCCGAGTCCCTTGGCAGCGCCCAACAGGTGAATGAGGCCATGCAGCGCCAGAACGACAGCGAACATGCGAGCCATGCGTGGCAGTCTACGCCCGTCGGCGCTTCGAGGCGGAGCGAAGCGGTGGCCGGTCGGTGTCGCGACTACAGCGGCTCGCAGAGGACGTCCACGATCCCGCCTCCGAGCGTGGCAGGGTCCACGTGCCGATGGCGTGGGTTGGCGATGCGTGCGATGTATCGGTGCTGGTGCAGCTCGTCGAGGACCTGCGCAAGCGACGACCCGGCGCGACGCAGCGCCGCGGGGTTCAACTCGAGCAACAACACGGGACGATGCGTGTCGAGCGTGCGCGCGGCCCCGCGCAGCACACGCGCCTCGGCGCCTTCGACGTCGATCTTCATCACGTCGACGCGTGCCAACCGCTGTGCGCGACAGAACTCGTCGACAGTCGTGAGTCGCGCCGCCGGTACCGGCGCGTCAGAATCGTCTCGCGCGCGCGAGGGCGCCAGACCAGCACCATCGGTGGACGACTCGGCAGTCTCGTCAGCCGTCAGATACGCCGCACCGGAATTCCCTGCCGGTTCCGTCACCACCGCCGTACCGGTCCCGTCCCACATGCCGAGCGCATGCGGGTGGACGCATCGCAGGTCGTTGCGCGCGATGTTGCGCGTGAGCCGCATGAACGCCGCTGGATTCGGTTCGAACGCGTGGATCTCGCAGCGCTGCGCGCGCGCATGGGCGGCCATCAGCGCGTAGTAACCGAAGTTGGCACCCAGATCGAGCATCACGCCGCCGGACGGCATCGCGTGGAGCAGTGCGCGCAGTTGCGCCACATCCTTCGCCCCGGCCCAGAAGAGGTCCTGGCAGACGTAGTCCGACGGATCGAGCGACCACCACAACCCGGCGCGACGCACGACGTGCTCGCCCTCCAGCGACACCCGGAGCCAGTGTCGCAGGTACTCCATGAGCCGCTGCTTGCCGCGGTGCCAGGGGACGGCATCCGCGTAGAACAGCAGTGCCGACGCTCGACGTGACATCGCCATCCGCTGTAGTCGGGCACGCCACCGATGCGAGCCCGGCCCCTGTGAACGGAACTACGTCTTCCAACGACGTCCGGAGCGCACGCGCGCCGCGACGACGCCGAGAGCCGCGAGCGCCAGGAGCCCAGTCGTCGGCTCGGGCACGGTGGTCTCCGGTACGAAATCGAGACCGACGGCGAAGTTCAGGAAGACGTGGCTCTCCGACAGGTTGGGGTCGAGCGAGGGCCGGCCCACGAAGGTGTAGCGGAACACGCCCTCGACGACGTCGATCGGACTCGGCGAGAACGGGTCCGTTTCCCCCGAGAAATAGTTTGGGTCATTGGACATCGGCTGGCCGTTCAAGGTGGACGTCGCTACCTCCGGCCACAGGCGTTGTCCGTCGACGCGCGCCCACGCGACCGAGGTGTAACCGGGGCCGGGGTCAGGAAGGGTCAGGGACAGCGTCAGTTCGACGGTGACGTCGAAACAGGGTTTGCCGCAGTAAATCTGTCCGCCGTTGAGGCGCAGCACACCTCCGGAGTCGTCTCCGTCGTAGTCGACGCTCCCGAACACGACCAGGACGTGGTCAGCGCCGATCCAGGCCTCCGCCTCTCCGAGGTCGGACGTCGAGGTCACGAAATCGGTGTTCACGTTCTTGACCGAGAACGTGATGATGGGCGCCGCGGCGACGGTGGTCGGCACCAGGACAGACGTCATCAGGACGAGGCACGCAAGTCGGAGCATGCGCGCCATGCCGGTTCCCTCGGTTCCTTGTATGGACATGTCGAGGCGCAGTGTAGTGAAGGGCGTGCGCGCCCGACATCCGTAGAACAGTGTATTTTTCTACGTAGAACTACGTAGAACCGCAAAAAATCGCCGCAACGTCCGCTACGCTTGGCGCGCGTTCATGTGGCTGCACACCCTGCGTCCCATCCTCGATCGCATCGCCGGTACCGTTCTCGCGGTGATGAGCCTGCCTCTTCAGGCAGGTCTGCTGGTGGCTGCGGGCTGCACACTCGGGATGTGGCCTCTGGTGCGACAGCAACGCGCAGGCCTGCACGGACGGCCGTTCCGGCTCCTCAAGATCCGCACACTCACAGGCCTTGACACGTCCGACGCGGGTGAACCGCGACCCGAGAGCGACAGGAGCCGCGCATCGGGAGTCGGCCTGCTGCTGCGCCAGACAGGCCTCGACGAAATCCTGCAATTGTGGAATGTAGCCGCCGGACACATGGCGCTGATCGGCCCGCGTCCGTGGGTGGTTCGCGAACAGCGCGCGGTCGAACGCCTGTACCCGGATGCCGGCAGACGCCTCGACGTCAGGCCAGGGATCGTCGGATTGTCGGCCGTCTCGTATCCGCGACCGCACGATGCCGATGGCTATGCCAGGCATGTCGCAGCCGATCTCCACTACATCGCGACGGCCACACCAGGCGTGGACATTCGCATCCTGTCGCGGGCCGCGCGTCTCGTGTTCGGACGGCGACGTCGCTTCGCCGGCGACATCCCCGTGCAGGCCACTCGTCCACGCGTCGCGCACGAACCGACACCACATGGCGGGAACTGACTCACCGTCACCGCGCCGCCTGTCTGCCGTGATCTGGAGCGTCCTCGCGGGCGTCGTGTTCCTCGTCGCGCTCGGCCTTCGCAGCGTGCCGTCGTATCACCACGTCTTCGCTGGCGGTGATGTGGTCTTCGCCGGCACCGACCCGTGGTTCCACATGCGGACGGTGCACAACCTGCTGCAGCACATGCCCTGGCGCAGCGGCTTCGATCCCTACTCCGCCTTCCCCACCGGTCAGCCCGTGACGACGGGACCTCTCTTCGACTACGCCATCGCCGTCACGGCATGGGTGCTCGGCGCAGGGCATCCGAGTCCGTATCTCGTCGACGCGTCTGGCGCATGGTTCCCGGCCGTGCTCGGCGCACTCGTGACCGTCGCCACGTTCCTGCTCGGCAGGACGCTCTTCCATCCGTGCGTCGGAGTGCTCGGCGCACTGCTGGTGGCCGTCTATCCAGGCTCCACGTTCAGCACGTCGCGCCTCGGATTCGCCGATCATCACGTCCTGGAAGCCCTGCTCGCATCGGCGTCTCTCGCATGTCTTGTGCGTGCCGTACGACCCTCCGTGCCATCGCGTCGCGACTCGGCCTGTGCGGGCATCCTGCTCGGACTGCTGTTCATCACGCGACCGGCCGCTGCGTTCGTCGTCCCGATCCTCGCGCTGTGGGTCGTGCTGCAGAGCGCGCGCGACCATTGGCGGGGCGCCCCTGTCGGTCGTTCGGCTCGTGTCGTCGTCCCCGCACTGCTGGTCGCCGCGATCATTTTCCTGCCGGTTCGGCATCTCGTCTGGGGACGCGACGCCGCGCTCGCACTCGCGGGTGGCGTACTCGTCGCGACATGGCCTGCCGTGCTGGCATGGATACTCAATCGCGCGGGAGTCGCTCGATGGACGTACACGCCCGTGCTCGCCATCTCGATGACCATCGCCATCCTCGCGATCGCGCTGGCGTGGCCCCGGCAGGCGCATGCACTCGCGCAGGCGATCGCGTCGCGCACGCTGGCGTCCGATCAACTGGTCTACGAGCTGCGGCCGCTGCTGTCGCTCCACGGCCCGCAGTCGTGGCGTCCGGCCTGGAACGAGTTGACGTCGTCGTGGATCGTGGGCGTCCCGGTTCTCGCGATGCTCGCGGTGCGAGCCTGGCGCCGCAACGACGCCGCACTATCGCTCTTCGTGGTGTGGACCGCCGCGCTGCTCGCGGCCACGTTGGCCCAGCAACGGATGGTGGTGTACCTGGCGCCGATGATGGCCCTGCTCGCCGGGTACTGCGGCTGGTGGCTCGTCGATGTCAGAGAGCGCGCGCTGCGGATCGCCGGCCTCGCGGCGTTCACGGCCTGTGTGGTCTATCCGAACCTGGCGCTGACGGTACCGCTCGCACGCGGCGACGCGACGATGTCCGAGGATTGGCGATACGCGCTCCGATGGCTCCGAGAGCGAACACCGGAACCGATGACATCGCCAGCCGCGTTCGACGCGTACTATCCGGCGCTCGCGTCGGGCGCGCGCTTCGCCTACCCCGCAACAGCCTATGGCGTCATGAACTGGTGGGAGGACGGTCATTGGATCAGTGCCGTCGCGCGCCGCATCCCGATCGCCAACGGCATGCAGACGGGAGTCGACACGGCGGCTCGCTTCTTCACCAGCACCGATCCCGACGAGATGACGACCATCCTGAATCGAAGTGGGGCACGGTACGTGATCGCGGATGCGAGGCTGCTCGTGCCACGCGCCGAGCACTGGCACCCTCGGGCCGGCGGGTTCATGACCATGCCCGCCTGGTACGGAGGACGCGCCGACGAGTATTGCGAGGTGCTGATCCAGACCGATCAGGACGGAAAGAAGGCGCCGCTCGTCGTGTTCAAGCCCGCCTACTTCCGCACCGCGCTGGTGCGGCTGTGGCTCTTCGACGGCCAGTCCGCCGGCGTCCAGGCGGACACCTGGGCGTTCACCTATCGAGTGAACGTGAACGCCGGACGCGCACGCGAGATCGTCGCGAGCCGCCGCTTCCGCAGCTACGACGACGCCGTTGCCTATCGCAACGCGCATTCCGGCGATGCGATGGTTCTCGGCGGCGTCGATCCCGTACGCACGCCCGTACCGGTCGATGGCCTTCCCGGCCTGCGGCGCGTGTACTGGTCGCACTCCGACGGAGGGACCGGCGCCATCAAGATCTTCAGCGTCGGGAACGAGGGCCACTGACGTGCGCGTGCTGCTGGTTCAGCCGTCGCTCCAGCCGAGCGGCGGCGGCAACGGCCTGGCCGCATGGGTTCTGCAAGCCCTCGCCGCGCGTCATCGTGTCACCGTGCTCTGCTGGCGGCCCGTCGACGTCGTCCCGATCGATCGCTTCTTCGGAACGGCGCTCCACGCGGCCTCGTTCGAGGTACGGCTCGTGCCGCCGGCGTGGCGCGCGATGGCCAGGACCGTGCCCGTGCCACTGGCGCTCCTGCAATCGTCGCTGCTCATGCGGTACGCCCGTCGGATCACGAACGACTTCGACATGGTCATCGGGACGCACAACGAGTGCGACTACGGCCGGCGTGCCATCCAGTACGTCCACTTCCCTGCCTATCTGCGCCCGCGACCGGGCGAGGATCTGCGCTGGTACCACGGCTCCGCGATCGCACTCCGCGCGTACTACGGCCTGGCCGACGCAGCGGCGGCGGTCGATCCCGCGCGTCTCACCAGTAACCTCACGCTGACCAATTCGCACTGGACGGCCGCACGCGTCGCCCAGGCGCATGGCATCACGGCGCGCACCGTCTACCCCCCGGTGACGGCGGCCGGCGCGCAGCCGCGATGGGACGACCGGACGCGCGGCTTTCTCGCTGTGGGCCGCATCGCACCGGAGAAGGACTACGCACGCGTGATGCGTATCCTGGCGCGGGTACGCCGGACGCATCCCGCGATCACACTGACGATCGTGGGCACGTCGGACTGGCGCGGCAGCGGCCTGCGCCGCAGTCTGCTCACCCAGGCCGCCGCGCTGGGCCCCTGGATCCGCTTTCGCGAGAACGTCTCGCGCGACGACCTTCGTGTCCTCATGACGACGCACAGATATGGCATCCACGGGATGCAGCGCGAGCACTTCGGTATGGCACCTGCAGAAATGGTGCGAGCGGGAGCGATCGTATGGGTACCTGACGAGGGCGGACAGGTGGAGATCGTCGGCAACGAGCGCCTGTTGCGCTACGGCAGCGACGACGAGGCCGTCGACGCGATCTCGCATGTGCTGGCGACCCCACGCGAAGAGGCGCGACTGCGCGCATGGCTCGCCGTTCGCGCCGACGGCTTCTCGACGGAGCGCTTCGTGGGCGACATCCAGGACATCGTGGAGACGTTCCGCGCATGAGGTGCGGCCGTCGTGACCGTCGATGCCGGTGAACCCGCAGTCAGCGCGCGCGCAATCCCGGGATCAGAGGCGCAACGGTGCGATCCCACGCATCGAACCATGTGTCCCGCGCCGCCACCGCAACCGCCGCGCGCATCCGTTCGAGCGCCGACACATCGTCAGGGAATCCCGCGAAGAGCTCGACCAGATGCGCGGCAAGCTCCGAGCCGGTCGTGAACAGCCGCGCGGTGACGCCGGGTGCGATCTGCTCGCGCAGGCACGGGCCGTAGTCATACGCGCAGATCGGGGTGTGCGCGCCGAAGAAGTCGATGACCTTCATCGGCAGATCGACGCCGGACGAGGACGTGTGAAAGCACAACCCCAGGTCTGCCGCGCGAAGCACATCACGATACGCCGCCGGCTCGAAGAACGCCGTATGCACGGTGGCGTGCGTGTATCTCGTCGAGGCCAGACGCTGCTCGAATGCCTGTCTGCGCGGACCGAGTCCCGTCACCACGACGACAAGACGCGGACCGTGTGGCGTCCGGGCGTCGCGATGCGCGAGTGCATCGAGCAGCAGCGACATGTCCTCGTCGGCCGTCCAGCTCGTCGGACACACCACGAGCACATCGGTGGGTTTGAACGCGAGACCGGCCTTCTCCAGAACACGGGCGGCGAGCACCGTGCGCTCGTCGCGCGTCAGTGCGGGCGTGACGCGCAGCGGCCGGTCGTGGAGCACGCGACTGTCAGATACGCCGAACTCCACCGCCAGATGGCGCTGCATCGCCTCAGAAACGCACAGGTGTGCCCGAAAGCGTCTGCCGCAGGCACGTTCGTACGCGGCGGCCACGCGCACCAGGGGACTCGTCGGCTCGAAACGGAGCGCCAGCATGGAGTAGCCGAGATTGTGCCAGTCGACGATGGCACGGGCACGGCGCAGCCACGATGCCATCAGCACGCATGCGAGCGTCGGGAACGCAGGCGGCGTCTGCACGAGCACCGCGGACGGCCTGGACCCCCACAGCAGACGCCACCACAGGTGCGCGTGCAGCACGGAGAACCGCGCGGCCGTGACGATGAGGAACCCAAGGCGCGATGCTCGCTCGCCGGCGCGGCCGATGTCGTGCAGCCGCGCGATACGGATGTGCGGGTGCCGCGCGACGTCCTCGTCCACCGGCGTGTCTCCGGTGCCGATGACCAGGACGGATGCCCCATGTCCAGCCAGTGCGCGCGCGTGGTTCACCATTCGCGGACTGCGACCGGGATCGCCGAGCACCACGACGACGACATGGCAGCGAGCGGGCACGGTGGATTATAGGAGCCGCATGGTCGAGCGAGCCTCGGCAGCACGCCGCATCGTCATTGCCGGCGGCGGTACCGCCGGCCACGTCACCGTAGGTCTCGCCATCGCACGGGCGTACCGGCAGGCGTTCGCCGGCGTCGAGATGCTGTTCATCGGCCATGTCGAGGAGCCGGCGGCCGAACGAATCACCAGCGAGGGGTTCACGCTGGTGGACACGTCTGCGGTGCCGTTCGCGCGTCAAGGCGTGCGGGGCAGGCTCGTGGCATTGGGACACGTACCGGCCGGCGTCCGCCACGCGCGGCGACTCCTGCGTGCGCACGACGCGCGGCTGCTCATCGGCGCGGGTGCGTATCCCTCCGTCGCGCCGCTGCTCGCGGCACGGAGCCTCGGCCTCCGCATCGTGGTACACGAAGCCAACGTCGAACCTGGCCTGGCCACGCGCGTGGGCGCGCGCCTGGCCGATGGCATCACGCTCGGGTGGGACGCCGCGCGCGGCGCGTTCCCCGGCCGGCGAGTCGTCGTGTCGGGCAATCCGACTCAGGACGCCCCGACATGCCAGCCGCGCACTTCGTTCGAGTCTCCATGGAACGCACCGGCGGTACGGCGAATTCTCGTGGCCGGCGGTTCGGAAGGTTCGGCATTCCTGAACGAGCGCGTGCCGCCGCTCCTCGCACGCGTGCAACAGCTCGGGGTTCCTCTCGACGTCTGCCATCAGTCCGGCCATGCACGCGGCGCCGTCCCGCGGACGGCGGCGGCATACGACGCACTCGGCGTCTCAGCCAGTGTCGTCCCGTGGATTGCCGACATCATCGGTGCCTACCGTTCGTCGGATTTCGCTGTATCAGCGGCCGGCGCGCTCACGCTGGCCGAACTCGCGATCGCCGGGCTGCCGGCGCTCGTCATACCCTCACCGCACGTGGCAGGCGATCATCAGACGCCGAACGCGAGAGCGTACGCTGACGCCACTGGAGCGCTGTGGGCATCGCCACGGGCGTGGCACGAGGAGACACTGGCGCAGCGCCTCGCGGCCGTGCTGGGGGACCCACGCCTGCTGACGGCGCACCGGCATGCGGCGTGGGCCCACGCCAGACCCGACGCGGCACGCGCCATAGTCGCGTTCTGCGAAACCGTGATGGCGGGCCGCTGGGGAGGCCCGACGGCAGCGCGAGACGCCGGATAACATGGTCGCCGACACGCCCATGCGCACGACAGTTCGTCACGTGACACAGAGGCTCCTCCGGATCTGCCTGTTCGGCATCGTGACAGCCGCGTGGCTGGCGGCTCCTGCCGCCGCGGCGTATCGCTTCGACTCGTGGACGGCAGACGACGGCTTGCCGCAGAACATCGTCACCGCCATCACGCAGACACGCGACGGCTACCTCTGGATCGCGACGCTCGACGGCCTTGCACGCTTCGACGGCGTGCGCTTCACCGTCTTCACGCGCAGCAACAGTCCAGGCATCGAGACCAACCGCTTCACGGCCATCCACGAGGACATCCACGGCGATCTGTGGCTCGGCACGGAGACAGGCGTCGTGACGCGGTATCGCCACGGCCGCTTCGTGAGCTACACGAGTGCACATGGCCTGCCGCAACTCTTCGTCAAGGGATTCACGGCAAACGACGACGGTGAGTTCTGGGTGCTGTCGGGAGGAACGATTCAGCAGTGGCACGCGGCAACCGGACGCTTCGTGGACATCGAGGCGCCGACGGTGCGGACGGGCTATCACCCCATGGCCTGGGAGACGAGAGGCGGATTCTGGGGTGTCGGCCCCGGCGGCCTGCATCGATTCGCGGGTGGCCACTGGTCTCGGCACGCCATCGACGAGACGCTGCAGGCACGCGTCCAGCTCGCCGGCCAGGCGCCTGACGGTGCGCTCTGGCTGGCCGGACCGGCTATGGTCCCGACGCGCGTCGGGCCGCACGTGGCCGGTGGGGCGCACGACGCGACGGTGACCTGGCGCATGCACGCCGGTGGCACATGGGCATTCGCGCTCACGCCTGCGCTCGATCGCTCGCTGACGCTCGATGGCACCGGGACATCGGAGACCATCGAATTCACGACGCTGTATGAAGGACGCGACGGCGACATCTGGCTCGGGACGAACGGCCGCGGACTCCATCGCGTGCGCGAGCAGGTGGTCACGGTGTACTCGACGGCACAGGGACTGACCGACGGCAACATCTACGCCGTGCTGCAGGATCGCGCCGGGGCGATGTGGCTCGGCACGTGGACAGGCGGTCTGCACCGGTTCGCCGACGGCCGGTTCACCACGTACACAACGGAGGACGGCCTTGCCGCCAATCAGGTGCTGGCACTGGCCGAAGGGCGGGACGGCCGACTCTGGGTCGCCAGTATCGGCGGGTTGCAGACGTTCGATGGTCGCCGGTTCACCGACGTGTTCCGAACGTTCGACGACCGCGACACCGGCGTGCGGGCGATCCACGAAGACCCGGCAGGCGCGCTCTGGTACGGCACGGACACAGGTCTCGTGCGTCTCCACGACGGCGCAACCACGCGCTTCTCCACCGGCGACGGCCTGGTGGGCGACGACGTGCGCGTCATCATCGACGCCGCGCGCGGCGGGCTGTGGGTGGGCGGACTCGACGGCGTCACGCACGTGCAGGGCGGCGTGCTCACCGTCCCCCAGGGACTCGAGAGCCTGCGCGGCGGCACGGTGCGCGCGCTCTACGAGGATCGCGACGGTGTGTTGTGGATCGGCACGTACGACAACGGCCTCGGCCGGTTGCAGGACGGCCACTTCACGCGCTACACGACGCGCGACGGTCTCTTCAACGACGGCGTGTTCCAGATCCTCGAGGACACTCGCGGACGCCTGTGGATGAGCAGCAATCGCGGCATCTCGCGCGTCGGCAAGCAGGAGCTCACCGACGTCTCGGCAGGCCGTCGGTCGCGCATCACGTCGGTGGGCTACGGCCGGAAGGACGGCCTGCTCAACGCGGAATGCAATGGCGGTGTCTGGCCCGCCGGCGTGCGCGCCGCCGACGGGCGCCTGTGGTTTCCGACGCAGAACGGCGTGGCCGTTGTCGATCCCGCGACCATCGCCGACGAGGCAGGACCGCCGGCAGTGGTCATCGAGTCGGCTCTCGTCGAGAACGCGTCCGTCGATGCCGCCAGGCTCGGCGATGTCCTGCAGGTGCGGCCCGGGCAGCGGCACTTCGAGATCCAGTACACGGGCCTCAGCTTCGGCGATGCCGAGCGGCTGCGGTTTCGATACCGGCTCGATGGTCTGGACGACCACTGGACGGATGCGGGCACACGCCGCGTCGCGTACTACTCGAACGTCCCGCCAGGGCGCTACACCTTCATGGTGACGGCCGCCACCGGCGACAGCGTGTGGAGCCCCGACGCGGCACGTCTGGCCATCCTCGTGTCGCCGCCGTTCTATCGCACGTGGTGGTTCCTCACGCTGCTGGCGCTCTGCAGTGTCGGTGGGTTCGTCCTGGTCTACGAGGCGCGCGTGGCACGGGCCGAGCGGGCACGCGCACGCCAGCAGGCGTTCTCGCACCAGCTGATCGCGTCGCAGGAACGCGAACGCCAACGCGTGGCGGCGGAGTTGCACGACAGTCTCGGCCAGAGTCTGGCCATCATCAAGAATCGCGCGCTCGCCGGCCTTCGCGAACAGGGCGCGCACGAGCAGGCACTCGAGCAACTCCGCGAGATCGCCGACGCGGCCGACGATGCCATGGACGAAACGCAGACGATCGCGTACGGCCTGCGCCCGGCGCAGGTGGACCGCGTCGGCATCACGCGCGCGATCGAGGGCATGGTGGCGCGCGTGGCCGACGCGCACGACGTCCGCTTCACCGTGGCGGTCGATCCCCTCGACGGCGTCCTGCCGCACGACGCCGAAATCCACGTGTTCCGTATCGTCCAGGAAGGCGTCAACAACATCGTCGCGCACGCCCAGGCTACCGACGCCACGGTATGCGTCCATCGCCACAGCGATCGAATCGAGGTACGAATCGAGGACAACGGCCGAGGGTTCGTGCCGAACGATCGCACGCCGGCGACGTCGACCAGGGGCTTCGGTCTTGCCGGGATGGCCGAGCGTGCACGGCTCGCCCACGGCGTGTGCCGGATACAATCGGTGCCCGGCAGCGGCACCATCGTGACCGTCGCTATCGACGTGTCGAAGTCATCGTGAGCGAGCGCCTCATCCGCGTGTTGATCGCCGACGATCATCCGGTCGTCCGGCAGGGACTGCGCCTGACGATCGAAGCCGACCCGGCGCTGAGCGTCGTGGCCGAAGCCGACTCCGGCGGCGCGGCACTGAGGCTCGTCGAGACTCACGCGCCCGACGTCGCGGTCCTCGACATCGCGATGCCGCAACTGGATGGTTTTGCCGTGGCCCGGGCCGTACGCGATCGCCGGCTGCCCACCGCCGTCGTCTTCCTGACCATCCATCGGGACGCCGAGTACGTCGACCAGGCGTTTGCCGCGGGCGCGCACGGATATGTCCTGAAGGACAGCGCCATGACCGACATCGTGACGAGCATCAAGGCCGCCGCGGCGGGCGAGCACTACACGAGCCCCGCCATGACGTCGCATCTCGTCGAGCGACGGCGCCGCCCCCGCCTGCCGGCCAACGTCCAGGCGCTCACCACCCTCACGGCCGCCGAACGACGCGTGCTGGCGCTGATCGCCGACTACAAGACCAGCCGCGAGATTGCCGGCACGCTGGGTGTCAGCGCGCGCACCGTGGAGACGCATCGCGCCAACGCGACGGCCAAGCTCGGGATAAGCGGGCGACACGCGCTGATGAAGTTCGTGGTGGAACACCGCCGGCGACTGTAGCAAGGGGCCGGGCTAGCCCGGCCCTACGAGCGTTCAGACTTCTGCGGACGAAGCATCAGGGCTTCGGTGGCCGCCAACGGGTGGGTGCGGCCCGCAAGGACGTCGGCCATTTGCGCGGCGATGGGTAACTCGACGCCGACGCGATGGCCGAGCGCGAGCATGCCCTC
>CAYRAE010000018.1:0-23690 GCA_964422175.1 uncultured Luteitalea sp.
ACGTCATACTTCCGGCGGCGCCCTCGCTCGAGAAGGAGGGCACGTTCACCAACACCGAGCGCCGCATCCAGCGTCTGTACCAGGTGCTGCCGGCGCTCGGCGACAGCCGTCCGGACTGGACGATCACCCAGGACCTCGCCAACCGCATGGGCGCGCGGTGGAATTACCGGCATCCGTCGGAGGTGATGGACGAACTCGCGTCGCTCTCTCCGCTGTACGCAGGTGTGCGGTACGACCGCCTCGAGGGATACCACACGCTCCAGTGGCCCGTCGCGCCGGACGGGACCGATCAGCCCGTGCTGTACCTGGACGGGTTCGCATTCCCCGACCGCAAGGCGCGTCTCTATCCCGTGCCCTTCACCGAACCACTCGAGCAGCCGGACGAGGAGTTCGATCTGTTTCTGAACAACGGTCGCCTGCTGGAGCACTTCCACGAAGGGAACATGACGTATCGCGTCGACGGTATCCGCGAGGAGACGCCGGAGTCGTTCCTCGAGGTCTCGCCGGCGCTCGCGCAGGCGCGCGGGATCGAGTCGGGCCGGTGGCTCCGCGTGGTCAGCCGCTACGGGGCGCTGAAGGTCAAGGCACTCGTGACCGATCGCGTGCGCGACAACGAGGTGTACCTGCCGCACCTGTCGCGCACGGTGCCGATCAACGTGCTCACGGGATCGCACGTCGATCGCGTGACGAACACGCCCGCGTTCAAGGAGACGGCCGTGCGGATCGAGCTGCTGCCCGAGACGGGCAGGAATCCGCTGCGGCCGCAGAACTTCAGATACGACGGCAAGCCGACGCCGCAGTACGGCGTCGAGGTCGAGCGCAAGTGGCAGCGCGCTGACTATCGCATGCCTGGCACCGGCATCCAGGTCCGTCGACCCGGAGCCCCCCGATCGTAGGGGCACAGCAGACCATGGCACGAGCCGTCGATTTTCGAGAGTACACGCCGCGCGATTCACGCGACGACCTGATCCGCCGCATCGAGCAGGCGCCGGCCGAACATGCCGAGGCGTTGCTGGCCGCCTGGGATCTGCTGCAGCAACTCCACGACAAGGGCGTGCTCGATCTCCTGACGGGCGCGCTGAGCGCACGCGACGCGATCGTCGATCGCCTCACGCGCCTCCTCGCGTCGGAAGACGGCGTCGCAACGCTGCGCACGCTGCTCATCGCCGGCAAGCTCGTCGCGGCGATCGATCCGGCTCGACTCGAGGCTGCACTGTCGGCCTCCGCGCAGGACGAGCCCCCATCGCTGCTGGCATTGACACGCAAAGCCGCCTCGACCGATGCGCGCCGGGGCCTCGCCGCCACCGTCGCCCTGCTGGAAGTCCTCGGCAGCGCGTTGGCGAAGGAGCAATGTCGCGACGCCGGGAATGCCGAATGACCCGTTGCACACCCGCGTGGCCGACGCGGGTATGCTGGGCGCGTGCGGATTCATCTCGTCGACGGCACGTACGAACTGTTCCGCTACTTCCATGCCGTGCCGCCGGCACAGAACGCGCTGGGTGAAGAGGTTGCCGCCGTCCGTGGCGTGATGTACTCGATCCGCGGGCTCGTCCGCGATGGCGCCACGCATATCGGCATCGCCACCGATCACGTCATCGAATCCTTTCGCAACGCGATGTGGCCCGGCTACAAGACCGGCGAGGGTATCGATCCGCGGCTGCTGTCGCAGTTCCCGTTGCTCGAGGAGGCACTCACGGCGTGGGGGCTGCGCGTCTGGCCGATGGTGGAGTACGAGGCCGACGATGCGATCGCGTCGGCGGCGGAGCAGGCGGTACGCGATCCGCGCGTGGAGCAGGTGATCATCTGCTCGCCGGACAAGGACTTCGCGCAGTGCGTGCAGGGGACGCGCGTCATCCAGCTCGATCGCGTGCGCCGGACCACCCGCGACGAGGCTGGCATCGTCGCGCGTTTCGGCGTGCCGCCGGCATCGATTCCCGACTATCTCGCGCTCGTGGGCGATTCGTCGGATGGCTATCCTGGGCTCGTCGGGTGGGGGGCCAAGTCTGCGGCACTCGTCCTTGCGCGCTATGGACACATCGACGCGATTCCAGATGATCATCGCGACTGGGACGTCGCCGTGACGCGTGCCGCCGCTCTCGCGGCGACGCTTGCGCGCGACCGCGCTCTGGCATGCCTCTTCCGGGAGCTCGCCGTGCTGAAGACGGACGTGCCCGTGTTCGATTCGGTCGACGAGCTCGAATGGCACGGCCCGACGCCCGCGCTCGCCGCGCTGCGCCGACGACTCGCGATCGAGGAATGACCGGCAACCGGCAGTGGTGGTTGCAGCTACCATCGCTGCGTCGACATGTCGCCGCGCAAGGCGTGCGAACAGCAAGTGTGAGGAGCCGCATGCGTGTACGTGGATGGATCGTGGTGGCCCTGGCTGTCGTGAGCCTGGGTGCGTTCGAGGCCGTCGGGGCGGGACAGACGGCTCGTGAGACGCGCCTGTTCAACGGCGTCGATCTCGACGGCTGGGCGCATGTGGGCAAAGGGCGCGTCCATGTCGACGATGGTGTGCTCAAGACCGAGGGCGGCATGGGTCTGCTGTGGTACACGCGCGAGAAGTTCGGCGACTGCACGCTGCGCGTCGTCTATCGCACGACGACCACCGACGACAACTCGGGCATCTTCATCAGGATTCCCGAGCCGCCCGCCGATCCGTGGCAGGCAGTCCACACAGGCTACGAGGTCCAGATCCTCGAGAACTTCCCGGCGCACTACAAGCGGTCGACGCACCAGATCGAGCACGGCATGGCGTGGCACACGACGGGCGCCATCTACTCGATGAGTCCGGCGCAGGCAGCGCCGCAGCATCCGGCCGGGGAGTGGAACACGATGGAGATCGAGCTGCGCGGCCCACGCACCGTCATTCGTCTGAATGGCGTGCTGGTGAACGACTTCACGGAAGGGTCACCCGTCCCGCCGCGTGAACACGACTACGAGCCCATTCGTGGCCCGCGGCCGGACGTCGGTTACATCGGCATCCAGAATCATCACGAACCGCAGACGGTCCACTACCGCGAGATCAGCGTCAGGCGATAGCGCGGGGAACCAGCCCGGGAGGGCACGATGACTCCGTCCAACCTCACCGTTGTCGCGACAGTGCCGTCGGTAGCCGACGCGAGCCTTGTGAAGGGCATCCTCGACGAGGCAGGCATTCCAGCGCTCATCAGATCGGACAATGCCGGCGGGATGTATCCCGCGATCGCCGGCGCCGAGGTGTTGGTGCGGACCGAGGACGTCGACAGAGCGAACGAGGCGCTCCAGGCGCTGACGGGCACGACAGAGTTGTAGGGCCACGCCTACACACCTCGTCCATCGACTCCCGGGTTTTGCGAAGGCTGGCGGTCCACGAACTCCGTCGATGTCCGCCCGGTGCCGGCTCGCGGGGTAGTATTCGCGGATGTCACGAGTACTCGTCGTTGCGGCGCTGCTGCTGGGTATCGGTATCGGTTCCTCCGCCTGCGCGCCGGCAGCGCCGCAGCGGACCATCGTTCAGCAGGTGCGTGCGGAGATCGCGAAGGGCGAGTTCGCCGCCGTGGATGCCCTGTTGGCCGGTTATCGCGCCGACAAGGGGATCACACCCGAGTGGCTCGAGGCATATTCGTGGATCGGACGCGGCCATCTGGCCGCCAGGCGCCTCGACGAGGCCGAGCGGTACGCGAACGAGACGTACGAGATGACGTCCGACGCGTTGAAGACCCGGCCGATGGATCAGGAGCCGCGATTGCCGATTGCGTACGGCGCGGCGGTGGAAGTGCTGGCACAGGTCGCCGCCGCGCGCGGCGCTCGCAGCGAAGCACTCGTGATGCTCGAGCACGAGTTGCAGACGCACGGCGCCACCTCCATCGCGAAACGCCTGCAGAAGAACGTCAATCTCCTGAGCCTCGAAGGCACGAAGGCACCGGCGATCGTCGCCACCGACTACCTCGGGTCGCAGCCTCCCACCCTTGACGATCTCCAGGGCAAGGTCGTCGTCCTCTTCTTCTGGGCGCACTGGTGTGGCGACTGCAAGCGCATGGCGCCGGTGCTGGCGGAACTCGACGCGCGGTACGGGGACAAGGGCCTGACGATCTACGCGCCGACGCAGCGATACGGCTATGTGGCTGGTGGGAAGGACGCGTCGCCGGAGGAGGAGCGGGCGTACATCGATCGGGTGCGGCTGGAGCAGTACCCGGTGCTCGCCGCGCAGTCGGTGCCGCTCGACGAGGCCAATCATCTGCGCTATGGCGTGAGCACGACGCCGACGCTCGTGCTCGTCGATCGCGAGGGCACCATCCGCCTGTACCACCCGGGCCAGATGACGCTCGACGAACTCGGCCCGCGAGTCGAAGCGCTGCTCGGCGGCCTTGCAGGGACGACGCAGTCGCCACTCCCAATCGCGGAGCGCGTACGCCGGTGATCGCGCTGCACGTGTGGCCCGATCAGAACGGGTTCAGGACGTACCCTTCATTGTCGAGCACCAGGTGCGCCACCATCGCGGAGAGCGCGATCTCCGCGGCGGGCGTGACCACGGCGCGTGGCAGATTGCGGCCGACCGACGTCTGGCCGCACAGGTAGATCCGCACACCGGCGGCTTTCAGCTCGTCGAGCAGGCGGAGGTTCGGGTTCGCCTTGCCGTACCGCGTGCGGTACTCGGAATCTGTCAGTAAGTCCTTACCTGCTGTTCCGTGCACGACGAGCGCAGCCTTGACGCGGCCGCGCGGCACGCCCGCGCGGGACTGCATGTTGACGAAGCGCGCCACGGTGTCGAACTGCTGGTTGAGGTCGCCCGGCTCGGCGCCGTCGCGCACGTCGAACCGCAGTTTGAGGTCCTGATCCTTCGGCGGCCGCAGCGTCGCGTCAGGGACGTCGAACGTCCCGCCGTAGTGCGGCACCACCTCGCCGGGCTGCCGTGGGGGCGCGGAGGCCGGGGACTGGGCACTGGAGGTCCCACCGAACACGGCACACACCATCACGATGGCGAAAGCTGCGCTGCGCATGCCGCCCATTCTGGCACGCGATGGCACCGGCCGCGCGACGTTCCCCACGGGCTGAAGCCCGTGGCCTCCATTCCGAGAAAACGGGGCCGTGGCCTCCATCGGTGCAGGGGCGCATGGCCATACGCCCCTGCACGATCGCTGGCCCCCGCCTGATCTCCATCGAACGTAGGGCACCCCTGCTGGCCCACCGGAGCTGCGCAGCAGCGAAGGTGGGCGGGCGCCCGAACACGGGATGTGCCGTACACTGGCGTGCATGTCCCTGCTGCAGCGCATCGTGATCGATCCCGCCGTACGGTTCGGGAAGCCCTGCATCCGCGGGACGCGGATCACTGTCGGCGACGTGCTCGCCTACCTCGCCGGCGGAATGACCGACGCAGAGGTGCTGACTGATTTCCCGCAGCTATCACGGGACGATATCCGCGCGTGTCTGGCGTATGCCGCCGAGCGCGAACGCCGTACCCACAGCATCCCCGCCGCGTAGGTTGCGATGCGGCTGCTCTTCGACGAGCAACTGTCCAGTCGATTGCCAGGGCTCCTCGCGCCCTGGTATCCGGATGTCTTGCACGTCGAACGACTCGGTCTGCTTGGTGCGCCCGACACCGTCGTCTGGCAGGCCGCCATCGACCACGGCTGCATGCTCGTCTCGAAGGACGAAGACTTCCACCGCCTCAGCGTTCTGAGGGGAGCGCCGCCCAAGGTCGTCTGGCTGCGGACGGGTAACTGCACGACGCAGGATCTCGTCGAACTCCTACGTCACCACGTCGACGACATCGAGCGCTTCTCGATTCAGGACGAGGCCGCGTTCCTCGAACTCGGTGGCACACCGTCTGCCACGGGCTGAAGCCCGTGGGCTCCATTCCGAGAAGACGGGGCCGTGGCCGTCGCGCCGCTACCTCGAGCTGGCCCCCGCCTGAGGTAGGGGCGACGCATGCGTCGCCCCTGCAACGTGTCGCTACCTCGAGCGTGGTGCGCGTGAGTGTCGGACACGCGGGTTATGTGCCTGGCGTGGCGCGGCGATCGCGTGTACTGTCTGCACGAACCACCCACCACTGGAGTGAGGCGATGAAGAGCACGACGACACGACGAGCGTTTCTGGCCGGCGTAGCTGCCGGCATTGCCGTGCCGCGGCTGTTGCGGGCGCGGGCGGCGGCACGCTATCCCATCAGCTTCTCGACGCTCGGCTGTCCGACGTGGGGCTGGAAGCAGATCCTCGATCAGGCCGATCGCCTCGGATACGCCGCGATCGAACTGCGCGGCGTGGCCAGCGAGCTCGACCTGACGAAGCTGCCCGAGTTCTCGCCGTCGCGCATCGCCGATGCGAAGAAGGATCTCTCGGCGCTCGGGCTCGTCATCTCCGACCTCGGCGCGTCATCCAACATGCACGAGAAGGACGGACCCGCACGCCAGAAGCACCTCGACGAGGGGCGCCGCTACATCGATCTCGCGAAGGCGCTCGACGTGAAGTACGTCCGCATGTTCGGCGACAGGGTGCCGGAGGGCGAATCG
This sequence comes from uncultured Luteitalea sp., assembly GCA_964422175.1. Taxonomy (GTDB): domain Bacteria; phylum Acidobacteriota; class Vicinamibacteria; order Vicinamibacterales; family Vicinamibacteraceae; genus Luteitalea. The sequence continues at coordinate 6,489 of CAYRAE010000018.1, forward strand.
AAAGCCGACGTGATCGCGCGCGTGGCCGATGGGTTCCGGCAGATGGCCGCGCATGCGCAAGCCGCGGGCGTCACGGTGCTCATCGAGTCGCACGGCGACTTCACCAGTTCCGCCGACCTCGAGCGCATCGTCAGCAGCGTCGGCTCGAGCGCGTTCGAAGTGCTCTGGGACGCGCACCACACGTTCGTCAGCGGGAAGGAGCAGCCAGCCGACACGTATGCGCACCTCGGCAAGTGGGTGCGCCACACGCACCTGAAGGACTCGAAACCTGGGGGCAAGGATCGCCTGTACGTGCTCGTCGGCGAAGGCGACGTGCCCGTCAGGACGCAGGTGCAGGTGCTCGCCGCCAACGGCTACAAGGGCTACTACGGGTTCGAGTGGGAGAAGCGCTGGCACCCGGAGATTCCCGAGCCAGATGTCGCGTTCCCGCACTACGCGAAGACGGTGGGCGAGTACCTCGCTGCAGCCGGCGTGGCGCGTTCGTAAGCCCGTGCGTCGTCGCGATCAGCGCGCGCCGGGCGCCCCGTAGCGGCGCGCGCTGTCGTCCAGCACCAGCACCCAGTCGATCATCTCGCCGCGATCGGGCGACACGAACGTACGTTCGCCCGTGTTGGGGAAGGTGCCGATGCGCGTGGCCGCGCCCGTGCGCGGGTCGAACCACCAGGCGACGACTTCACGACCCGCAATCGCGCTCATGCGCACGGTGAACGGCCTGCCGATCGGCGCGTACACCATCGCGTAGGTCCGCTCGCCGTCGCGCGTCGCGAGGAATCGATAACGCCCCGCGCCGGGCACGCTCGTCGGTACGCGATCGTCGACGATCACATCGTCTGCAGGAATGCGCGTGAGGAAGGGACGCGATTCCATCAGCGCCCTGCCGTGCTGCATCTGCGCGGCGCCCTGCTGATCGATCGCCTCGTACCACGGCATCAACGGGTTGTTGACGGGTGTGCGCGACGGTGCCCACATCTGCCACACCGAGTGGTGGCCGTACGTGTGGCCGAACGCGCCGCCGAACAGGTTCCAGTAGAGTGGCCGGCGCACGTCCGCCGCGATCGAGTGGCCGAACTCCGCTGCCTTGAAGGAGACGGGACGTTCCACTGGGTGCGTCCCCGCGTGGTCGGCGGGCGCACGAACGTGTGGGGTCGTCACAGTTACAGGTTCAGCGATCTCGAATTCAAGGCCGCGTCGCGAGACGGTGAAGGCGTCGACTGGCCGATCGCCTACGCCGACCTCGTGCCGTACTACGAGGAGGTGGAGACCTACATCGGCATCAGCGGCATGGCCGAGGGGCTGGCGCAGTTGCTCGACAGTCGCTTCCAGCCGGCGATGGGCCTCACGTGCGAGGAGATGACGCTGCGCTCGCGCCTGGCGGCGCGGTTCGGCCGCACGCTGACGCAGGGGCGTGCTGCCAATCTCACGCGTCCGCTCAACGGCAGACAGGCATGTCACTACTGCGGTCCGTGCGAGCAGGGGTGCGTGACGCACTCGTACTTCAACGCCTCGTACACGACGATGGCCGACGCGCTGGCGACGGGCCGCTGCACGCTCGTGACGGGGGCCATGGCCGCGCAGGTCCTGATGGACGATGCGGCCAATCGCGCGCGGCGTGCTGGCGATCGATCGTGACACGCGCTACGTGGGCGAGGTCCACGGCCGCGCGGTGCTGCTCTGTGCGCAGACGTTCGAGTCGCTGCGGCTGCTCATGAACTCGAAGACGCGCGCGCACGCCGGCGGTCTCGGCAACTCCAGTGGCCTGCTCGGTCGCCACCTCATGACGCACTGGAGCGGGTCTGGCGCGAGTGCGGAGTTCTCCGAGTTCGCAGGCGTCCCACGCCTGGGCGGACCGCGACGTCCGACCGGCATGTTCCTGCCGCGCTTCAGGAACATCGGGACCGAGACGTCGGAGAAGGGCTTCCTGCGCGGCTACGGTTACCAGTGCTATGCGAGCCGCGGGATCGCGTACGGCACGCCGGGGCTCGGCGAGCCGTGGAAGCGGGCGCTGCGCGACCCGCAGCCGCTGCAGCTCTCGATGGAGGGTTTCGGGGAAGCACTCCCTTACGCAGAGAATTCCGTCACCATCGAGCCCGACGTGGTCGACGCGTGGGGCATCCCCGTGGTGCGCATCACCCTGGAGCCGCGCGAGAACGAGCTGGCCATGCTGCGCGACATGGCCGATGCCGCGGCGGAGATGCTCGAAGGCATGGGCGGGCGCAACATCAGGACGCGCCACGGGCGCGGCGGCGTGGCGCACGAGGTCGGCGGTGCGCGGATGGGCACCGATCCCCGGCAGTCCGTGCTCACGCCCGACCAGCGCCTGCACGACATCAACGCCCTCTACGTGCTCGACGGATCGGGCTTCCCCTCATCGGCGTGGCAGAACCCCACGCTCACGCTGATGGCGCTGGCCGTCCGCTCGTGCGACCGCCTCCTGGATCGCTGGAAGAAGGGCGAGCCAATGGCAGTCTGACCGAAAGTTCAGGTGCAGCAGGCATTTGCGCGCCGATATCCTGCGTGGTGACGCCATGCAGGTGCCCAACGTCAGACTCTCGACCCTCGACCTCGATACCCTTGTCGCCATCAACAGGGGCCAGCGCCACGCGCTGGCGATCGTCGACGACTGCCGTCGGCGTTCCGGGGAGCGGCTCAACGATCACGCGGTCCATCGCGCCCTTCGCCGCCTGCGCGAGCTCGGCCTCATCGTGGAGTGCGACGAGCGCGGCGATCTGGATGACGGCGACCCCTCCCGTGCCAGCCGCTACCGCGTCACCCTCGCCGGCCAGGCCGTGGCCCGCGCCGAGAGCCAGCGCCTCAGCACCCTCCTCGAGGACTGCCGCGCCGCCGGTTTCTGACCCTGGTTTGTGACCGCCGGACGAGTCCGGCGGCTACAGGAGAGACGCCCTAACGGCTACACTTGGCTGCGCCTCCTGAGCCCTGCGCTCATGAGGTCTTGACGTCCTGTGTTCCTTTTTCCTGTTTCAGGGTGCCCGCTTGTCCGTCCATATCGACCCACGCATCACCGACGTCTATGACGATGTCGTCAGGCGCAATCCTGGCGAACCGGAATTCCACCAGGCTGTCACCGAGGTGCTCGGATCGCTCGGCCCCGTGCTCACCAAGCACCCCGAGCTGCGCGAGCACAAGGTGCTCCAGCGCATCTGCGAGCCCGAGCGGCAGATCATCTTCCGCGTGCCGTGGCAGGACGACAACGGCACGGTCCACATCCATCGAGGGTTTCGTGTCGAGTTCAACAGCGCGCTCGGGCCGTTCAAGGGCGGGTTGCGCTTCCACTCCTCGGTGAACCTCGGCGTCGTCAAGTTCCTCGGGTTCGAGCAGACCTTCAAGAACGCGCTGACGGGGATGCCGATCGGCGGCGGGAAGGGTGGCGCCGACTTCGATCCGAAGGGGCGCTCCGACGGCGAGATCATGCGGTTCTGTCAGAGCCTGATGACCGAGCTGTACCGGCACATCGGCGAGTACACCGACGTGCCCGCGGGCGACATCGGCGTCGGGGGCCGTGAGATCGGCTTCCTCTTCGGGCAGTACAAGCGCATCACCAACAAGTACGAGTCGGGCGTGCTCACGGGCAAGGGGCTCGACTACGGCGGCGCGCTGGTGCGGCGCGAGGCCACCGGCTACGGCCTCGTGTTCTTCGTGCGCGAGATGCTCGCGGCGCGCAAGGACAGCCTCGAGGGCCGCACGTGCATCGTGTCCGGATCGGGCAACGTGGCGATCTACACGATGGAGAAGGCGATGCAGCTCGGCGCGAAGGTCATCGCGTGTTCCGACTCCACGGGCTTCGTGATCGACGAGCAGGGCATCAACCTGGATCGCGTCAAGCAGATCAAGGAAGTGGAGCGCGGGCGGTTGAGCCGCTACGTGGAGGATGGCCACCGCGGGCGCTACATCGCCAACGGCAACATCTGGTCGGTGCCGTGCGACGTGGCGCTGCCGTGCGCGACGCAGAACGAGCTGAACGGCCGCGACGCGCGCCTGCTCATCGACAACGGCTGCACCCTCGTCGCCGAAGGCGCGAACATGCCGTGTACGCCGGAAGCCACGGTGCTGCTGCTCGATGCGGGCGTGGCGTTCGGACCCGGCAAGGCCGCCAACGCGGGCGGCGTGGCGACGTCGGCGCTGGAGATGCAGCAGAACGCCAGCCGCGACGCGTGGTCCTTCGAACACACCGAACAGCGGCTCGACGAGATCATGGTCGGCATCCACGAGTCGTGCTATTCGACGGCCGAGGAGTTCGGCACGCCGGGCAACTACGTCAACGGCGCCAACATCGCCGGCTTCCTCAAGGTCGCCCGCGCGATGCTGGCCCTCGGATTGGTCTGAGAGACGTCGCAAGGCCCGACGCTCGTCACGCAGCCCCTCCGCAGCGTGTACGATTCCTCTGTGAGGCACTCTCGCCGGCTGAGCGTGACCATGGTGCTCATGGTCACGCTCGGTTGCTCTTCGACGACGTCTCCGTCCGGCTCGCTGACCGGAACGTGGCAGGCTCGCGGTATCGGGCACGGCCTGCTTTTCGAGATGACGCTCCAGCAGTCGGGTAGCCGCGTCACCGGCAGCGCGTGCGGCGTCTCGGACGGCGTGGTGATGTTCCGGAACGCGACCGTCAGTGGCGACGCGCCGCAGGTCCGATTCACCGTCACGCCCGACTCGGCACAGCCGTGCTGCGCGCACCTTGCCGGCAGCAGCTTCACCGGGCGCCTCGACGGCACCGGCGACATCGTCGGTTCGTCGTCGTTCGGTTCCGATCTCCGTTTCGAACGCTCGACAGCGTGGATCTGTCCCGCTGGGGCCGTGACCCCGACGAGCGGCCCGACGTGATCGCTCGTCGACGCATCCTCATGTCGCCCTACGGCGTCAGAACCTGACCTTGTAGGTCCACTTGGCCAGCAGGCGACGATTCCGCGGCATGAGCTGCGGCGACTCGAAGCGGTCGCGGACTTCGTCGTACACGAGATAGATCTCGCTGCCGGGCCGGTACTCCCACCCCACGAGGATGTTGGCCGACACCTTCTCGTCGAGGTCGTTCCACTGCACGAACGACTTCACGAAGAAGTCGGTCGTGAACGCGTACAGCACGCGGTTGCTGAGCGTCGTCGCATCGAAATCACCACGCGGGTGATGGACGATGTTATGCGCGTAGATCAGGTCGACAGACAGGTTCGCCGTCGGGTGGACGTTGGTCGAGAACGAGACCTGCCGGCGGTCGCCGCCCCAGTAGTCGATGTGGCTGTAGGCGGCACTGGCCGACACGGGGCGGCTGGGGTTGCTGTCGACGTTGATCTGGTGCGTGAGGTTGTCGTAGTCGCCGGGCTGGATGCGGATCGGGCCGACGGCGAACGGCGAGACGACGCGCTCGCGTGACGGTGCGTACGAGTAGCCGATCTTGTCGTTGGATTCGAGGGTGAGCGTGGCACCGCCGCTGGCCCGCTGGCCGAAGAACCCGCCATCGTAGAAGGTGTCGTACGTGAACGCTCCGGCGTAGACCACGTTCCTGACGTGGCCCGTGTTGATCCAGTGCGTGAAGCTGGCGTCGGCAGTGGATCGGCGCAGGTCGTTCTGCAGCACGAACCCCATCTCCGGGACGAAGTCGGGCCCCACGGAGTAGTGCCTCACGTCGGCGACGACGTTCCGTTTCGAGAAGAGGAGCCGGCCGATCCCGAGACTGCCGTTCTTCTCGCCCGCCGGCGTGAACGTGCGCGCCACCAGCATCTCGGCCTTGAGCGCGGGGCTGAACCAGAAGTTGCCGTCCACGCCCGCCAGTCGACTGAAGTCGCCACCGCCGCTGTCGTTGTTGGTGACGATCACGCCGAGGCCGCTGTTGGTGAACAGATCGCGCTTGACGCGAATCACGCTGTAGTTGGTGGAGGCCACGTCCCTCGTGCCGCCGCCCGCCGACCGCACCGTGGCGTGTTCGGTCTGCACGTTCATCACGCCCATCGAGTAGGCACCGACGCGCCCCGACAGCTTCCCGGCGGCGAGAATGGGCACCTCCTGTCCGTCCGAGAGACCGATCCGCCGGCTGTAGAACATCAGCATCTGCTCGTCGAAACCGACGTTGAACAGTCCGGCGTCTTCGAGGAAGAAGTCGCGCCGCTCGGGGAAGAACAGCGGGAATCGCGTGAAGTTGATGACTTCCTGGTCGGCCTCCACCTGCGCGAAGTCGGTTCGCAGCGAGACGGTGGCGCGCAGGTTCGGCGTGAAGTCGTGCACGACGTCGCCGCCGGCGTTGAAGCGCGACGTGGTCGAACCGGGCTCGGCGCCGCGTACGGCCCCACCGAGTACGTAAGGCTCGACTTCCCATTTCGCCTGCGCGGCGTCGGTGCGGATGCCATGCAGATGGCCGAAGCGCTCGGCACGCCACGATGCGCGGCCGCCGAGCCATCTCGGGATCGGCGCCCAGTAGTCGGACTCCTGCTTGCGGCGGATCGCGCGGCTCAACTGGAGTCCCCACGTCATCGGCGCGTCGCCGCCGAAGCGCAGCGTCGAGAACGGGATGCGGAACTCCGCCGTCCAGCCGTCGGCGGTCTTCTGCGTGCGGACTTCCCAGATGCCGTTCCACGCGGTGTTGTAGAAGCGCGCGTCGGTCACGATGCCGTCGCGGCGCGTGCCGAGGACGTTGGTCGAGAAGTAGTAGAAGTTCCGGTGGTCGTGGTAGGTGTCCAGGTAGATGCCGATGTAGTCGTCGTTGGACAGCGGTGCGTCGCGCCGCATGTCCAGCGCGATGATGCCCGACGGATCCGAGTCGCGACAGATGACGCCGAAGTAGAGCGCGCGGTCGTCCTGGACCACACGGACTTCCGTGGACTCGGTGGCGGGCACGCGATCGAGCGGCGCGTATTGCCAGAATCGCGTCGCCGGAGCCGCCTGCTGCCAGACGGCCTCGTCGAGGACGCCATCCAGCCGGATCGTCTCGCCACCGGGGACGACGGTGAGGTTCAGGTGATCGGGTTCCGGGAGGTCGGGGCGATCGACCGGCTGCGCCGTCGCAGTGCCCGCCAGCGCGACGGCGAGCACGCCGCACGCGATCGCCGACAGCCACGCCCGTCGCGGGTTGCGGGGGAGTGGCCGATCAGCGAACACGAGCCGCGACGCGTCCTGCGTGAAATGATGGTCGGCCGGATCGTTCTGCTTCACCGCGGATGCGCATGCGGCGTCATCTTACAGCCCGGAGAGACGGTCGCGATCAGGCGCCTGCGACGAGTAGGGGCGACGCATGCGTCGTCCCTACGGCCGGGCGGCCGTGCGTGTGCGGCTACGGGGCGACGGCGACGTTGACGCTCTTGGTGAATGCCGTACCGTCGGCGTCTTCGAAGGAGAACGTGACCTGCGCCACGGCTTCGCGGCGCTGGCTCGGGAGGTCGTACCACATCTCGAACGTCAGCGTGATGCCGGCGCCGACGTTGCTCATCGCGTTGCCCGTCGCGCCGAGCGTGACGAACTCCGAGCGCTCGGTGTCGGATCCGGTGGGCGGCGTGATGATGCCGGCCGACGCCTGCTTCACCGTCAACTGCGTGGCCGTGACGCGCACCGGCCAGTCGATGTCCAGCTTGCTGTCGTTGGCGGTCGAGTTCATGGCCAACGTCGTGGCGAAGACGCCGTGCCATCTGTACGGCAGGATCTCGTCCGGCTGGTTGTTGCCGCGCACGACACGGTACGTGCGCCCGCCCGTGTCGCTGTCGGCGATGATCGGATCCGGCGCGGCCGCGATCGTCACGGCGTCCGCGTAGGACGTCGTGCTGTCGGGCGACGTGGGGCTCTGGCACCCGGCCAGCGCGGAAAGAGCGGTGAAGACGACGAGGGCCGGTCGGAACAGCGAGGGCATGCGAATCTCCATGAATCGGTCAGAACGTGGTGCCGACGGCGAACTTGAGCGCACGCGCCGGCTGATAGGTGTCGCGATAGAGGTTCCAGGCATAGATGAGGCGGAACGGCACGTTGAGCATCGGCATGAGGAAGCGGACTTCCACGCCCGTCGACGTGCGCAGCTGGCGCAGATCGAAGCGCTCCTGCTCCGCGAAGGACTGGCCCGCGTCGTGGAACACCAGCGCACGCACGGGGCCGAAGAGGTCGAAGTAGTACTCGGCGTTGAAGAGGAAGAACCTGTTGCCGCCGAGCGCGCGCTGATCCGCGTCTGTGGGCCCGACCGTGCGGATGCCGTAGCCGCGAATCTCGTACTCGCCACCGAGGTAGTAGCGGAGGTAGTAGGGCAGCGCGCTCGTCTCGCCGTACGGACGCAGGTAGCCGCCCTTCACGCGCGCGCCGAGTCCTGTGCGTCGCGTGACGGGCACGTACTGCACGTATTCGATCTCGGGGCGCACGTACTGCACCGTGCCGCCCAGCGCGCCACCGGCGATGGGCATGCTCAGCGAGAGCCGGCGTCCGCGCCGTGACATCAGCGGCACGTCCACGGTGTCGTACACGAAGGACGGCGAGATCCGGCTCTCGACATTGCGCGCATCGTCCAGCCCCATCGTGAAGAGGGGGATGCCGAGGCCCGAGCTGCCGAGCGCCTGCTCGAGGTCGTCGCTCACGGCTGTCTCGGCCACCTCGTAGCCGTAGCCGAGGAACAGGCGCGCGAAGCCGAACACGCGATAGCCGCCCGTCACCGCCACGCCGCTGCGCACTTCGCTGTAGCCGACCTGATCGATCGCCGTCAGGAAGTCGACCTTTCGCGAGTAGAGGTCGATGCCGCCGCTGAGGGGCCTGTCGAAGAGGAACGGCTCGGTGAACGAGAGCTGATAGGCGGAGGAGCGGTTGCCCTTCTGTGCCGACACCGACGCGCTCTCGCCGCGGCCGAGGAAGTTGGTGGTCGTGTAGCTCGCGTTGGCGAACAGGCCCTCGTACTGCGAGATCCCGCCGCCGAACTGCAGCGCGTTGCGGTTCTGCTCGTTGAGCGTGAGCGTGAGGTCGACGCTGTCGGCCTTCGATGGCGACTTGGCCACCTGCACGTCGGTCTCGTTGCCTTCGAGCGGCTTGAAGTATCCGAGCTGGTTGATGCGCTGCACCGTGGCCTTGAGCGCCTCGGTGTTGAACACGCCGCCTTCGAGCAGCCGCAGTTCGCGGCGGATCACGCTGTCTCGCGTGGTGGTGTTGCCCTTGAAGGTGATGGTGTTGACGGTGAAGCGCGGCCCTTCGGTGAGACGCACCACGATGTCGACGATGGCGGGATCGTCTGGCTCGCCGGGCCTGGGCGTGAGATCGGGGAAGCCCGTGAACTCCATGTGCCCGCCTGCACCGTAAATCTCGCGGGCTTTCACGAACCCCTTGCGCATCGTCGCGAGGCTGTACCAGTCGCCCTCCTTCGTCCTGAAGAGCGCACGGAGCGCCTCTGACGTCAGCGCCTCGTTCCCCTCGAACGTGAGCGTGCCGACGCGGAACCGGCGTCCTTCGTGAACGGGCACGCGGAGCTGCGCCCACCGCGTCCGACCGTCTTCGGAGTCCTCGATCGTGCGCACCTCGGGCTGTCCGACGCGCGCCTCGATGTAGCCGTGATCGCGATAGAACTCCTCGACGAGCGTCGCGTCTTCCTCGAACTTGTCGGGGAGGTAGTGCCCGCCTCCCTTGAAGAGCGAGACGAGCGTGCGCGGGACGTTTGTCTTCAGCGCCTTCCTGAGCGTGTCATCGTCGAACGTCGTGTTGCCGAGGAACTCCACGTCGCGCAGCGAGACGCGCGGGCCATCGGTGATGGAGAACGTGATGTTGACGATCTTCGGGCTGCCTGGCAGCGGCGTGATCTCGTGGGTGACATCGCCACTGAGGTAGCCCTTCTCCGCGAGCAGGTCGCGGATGGTCGATCGCACCGTGGCGAGCTGACCCTGATCGGTGAAGCTGTCCACGCGGAGCGCGACGTTCTTCTTCAGCAGCGCCTTCTCGATGGCGTCGCTATCGAGCACCTTCGAGCCGCTGTACGAGATGATGCGTGCGCGCTGGCGTTCTTCGATGTTGTAGGTGACCAGCTTGCCGACCACGCCGTTGGCGAACACGTAGTCCTCGGCTTCGATCGACAGGTCGTCGAGGAAGTTGGTGGCCCACAGGCGACGGAAGTCCGCGAGCATCGTGTCGCGCGCGCCCGCGTCGAACGGGACCCAGGCGTCCTGCGACGGACGGCTCGGACGCGTCTGGATGTAATAGAGATAGGTCTCGGCGCTGATCAGCGACACGTTGCCCTGCGCCGCGAAACACAACGCGAGCAGATAGATCACCGGTCCGCTGCCGGCGGGCGGCAGACGCGCGGGCTCGGCCACCGGCTGTCCGCACAGCGTCGTCGGATTGGCCACAGGGGACGGCGCGGGCGGTGCGACGGAGACCTGTGCAAACGCGTGCGCGTGCGAGACGAGCGCGACGGCGACGAGCAGGCCGGCCCACGATCGTCGCCGGCGAAGGTCGAGCGAGCAGATGGTGCGCATCGCGATCCCTACAACTTGAAGCGCACGCCGATGCGTGCCGCCATGCGCGTGGGCAGGCCCTCGTCGTTGCGCGTGAGGCTGTAGCCGTAGCCGCCTTCCACGAACAGGCTGGCGCGCGACGACAGCGCACCCTGGATGCCGAGCGTGGCGAGCACGGCGCCGTTGTCGGGGCCGTCGCGCTGCGTGATCTGCGACCAGTAGGTGGCGCCCGTGTACAGGCTGGCCATCGACCCCGGCGTGAAGTAACAGAGCGCGCCGCCGAAGGCGTGGAGAGCCGCGACGCCACTGCCCGATTCGAGCGTCGGGTCGCCGCCGAACGTTCCCGTGCCGGCGATGCCGCCCTGCACGAGGATGTGACGCGTGAGGAACCGCCCGACATCCGCGTTGATCGTGTAGTTCCAGGCCCTGTCGGCGTCTGCCGTGAACATGCGATCGACGTGTCCGCCGATGCCCAGCAGCATCGTGCCCGGGCGACCGATGATCCTCGGCTGCACGTTCTCTCCCGTGGGACGAGACGGTGTATCGCCATCTGCCGCGCGTGTCGGCGGAGATTCCACAGGTGCGGTGATCTGCGCGCGCGCGATCGATGGCAGCAACGACAGGGTCAGGACGGCGACGCAATGGAAGGGAGCAGACCGACGAACACGAAGAACCACCACGGGGCGCATGCAATGCAAGCGCGGTTCCATTCGAGTGTCGCGTGTCGCACGCGCGATCGACCCATCGACGTGTCACCGCGCGGCACCGTGACGCATGGCGACAGTCCTCATACGAGGCCGGCGCGTGTCCTCTTTGAGTGTAAGTGTCTGCTAACTTGTATCAGGGCTGATACAAAGGGGCCGGGCTCGGAGAGCCTGCCCTACCGTGAGCCCAGCGCCTTTACCCTATTTGTCCTTAAGCCGTAAGCCGTAAGCCGTAAGCCGTAAGGCTCACTCTTCGATCAATGTGTAGCCGACGCCCCAGGCGGTGCGGATCAGGCGGGGTGTCGTCGGATCGGTCTCGATCTTCCTGCGCAGGCGGCTCACGAGGAGATCGACGGCGCGGTCAGGGGCCTGTGCGGCATCACCCCAGACGTCGCGGCGCAGCTGCTCGCGGGTGACGATCTCGTTGCGGCACGTCACGAGGACGCGCAGGACGTCTGCCTCGCGCGGCGTGAGCACGGTCGTGCGATCGCGCCCGATCACCACGCGCTGGCGCGCGTCGAAACGCAGGCCCGCAGTCAGCGCGAAGACGTCGTCGCGGCCGTGCACCCCGCGGCGACGACGGAGCAGCGCACTGACGCGTGCCTGCAGTTCGCGGGGATGAAATGGCGCGATGACGAAATCGTCGGCGACCGTGTCGAGAGCCTGAATCGCCAATGATTCCGTGTGTGAATCGCCGAGGAGCATGACGGGCGTGGTGCTGTTGGCGCCGCGATCCCGGATCGCACGGCACAAGGCCAGCACACCCTGCTGCGGCCATGCCGCGCCGACGAGCACCACGTCGAAGCGTTCGCGATGTGCGCAGCGCAGCCCTTCGCCATCGTCGCCGACGTCGTGCACCGCGAACCCCGCATCCAGGAGGGAGACGCGTCCGAGACGGCGTGCCACGATGTCGGGCTCGATGATGAGGGCCTTGCGTCGGTACGCCTGCGTCATCGAGGCGATCAGACGGATGACATCGATTCCCGGCCGCAGGAACACCGCGTCAAGGATGTAAAAAAATGTAAAGCGAAGTCGGAAGCCAGGCTTCTACTTGTGCGACTGATGCGATATCAATCGAGCGCGCGTCGACGCGGAGGTTGCCATGTCGATCGCCGTCCACGCCATCGCGATCGCACCGTCGATGAGCGCCGCGTCCGCCGCCGAGCCGAGACAGCGATCCGCGAACGCAGGCTGATGGTTCACCACCGGGAAGCAGCCCAGACCGATCATCGGATGGATCGACGGGATGACGCGCGAGACGTTGCCCATGTCCGTCGACGCCGCGGCGCGATCGACGGCCGGCCCCTCGTCGACGAAGGTGCGACCGAGTGCCTCCGCGTTCGCGCGATAGCACGCCGCCATCTCGCGATCGTGCACGACCTCGGCGTAGGGGCGATCGCCGCCGTCCACGCGAAGCGTCGCCCCCGTCGCGAGCGCGCCGGCGTCGAAGCATCGCATCACGCGCGTGCGCAGGGCATCGAGTCCTTCGAGCGAGTGCGATCGGATCGTGTAGCGTGCCGACGCGAGCGCCGGGACGATGTTGGGCATGTCGCCACCGTGCGTGACGATGCCATGGACACGATCGCCGGCGGGCAGGTGCTGGCGGAGAAGGCCGATGGCGACCTGCGCCACCGTGAGCGCGTCGGCGGCGTTGATGGCGAGCTCGGGAAACGCGGCGGCGTGCGCGGCGCGGCCCTCGTAGTGGACGTCGAACGTCGCCGCGGCGATGAGCGGCGGCAGCAGGACGTCGAACGGGCCGGGGTGCACCATCATCGCGGCGTGGACACCGTCGAACGCACCGCGTTCGAGCATGAGGTCCTTGCCGCCGGCATTGCCCACTTCCTCGGCTGGCGTACCGAGCACGCGCACGCGGATGTCGAGTTCGGCGGCCACTGACGCGAGACCGATGCCGGCACCCACCCCCATCGTCGCGATCAGGTTGTGTCCACACGCGTGGCCGATGCCGGGCAGCGCGTCGTATTCGGCGCACACGCCGATCGTGAGCGTGCCGGTCCCGCTGTCGGCGATGAAGGCCGTCGGCAGATCGCACACGCCCGCCGACACGGCGAACCCCGAGTGCGCGAGCACGTCGGCAACCCATCGCGATGCCTGGTGCTCGGCGTAGCCGAGTTCCGGCGTCGCATGGATCCGCTCGCTCAGCGCGATCAGGCGCGCCGCGTCAGCCCTGACCGCCGTCGCCGCACGCTCCTTCAGTTCCGTCACGTCCATGGAATTGCAGGGAAGTGTCCCACGACCACGTCGTCGAGTGACCCCGTCACGGCAACGGCGGCAATGTGGTGCGGGCCGATGTCGATTGTTCGGCAGGCCAGCGTGCGCCGCGCGGTGCGGCGTGCCGCGGCGGTGGTCATCAGGCCATCGCCAGTGGCCTTCGCGGCGGCCTCCATGCGCACCCAGGCGACGAGCGCGGCCCGTTCACGGGCACTGCCTGTCAATGCGTCGAGCGCACTCCGCTCATCATCGTCCAGTTCTGCATCGATCACTGACGCGGCACGGCTCGCCGCATCCCACGACTCGACGTCCACCCCAACAGCCTGTTCGACGGCCACGGCCACGACCAGCATGCCCGTCGTGTGCGACACGCTTGCCTGCCAGGACAGCGCCGGGAAGAGCGGCTTCCCGTGTTCGCCATACGTGAGCGGCAGTTCGTGCGGCGGGATGCCGGCGTATGCCGATACGACCTGCCGGAGGACCGCGCGCCCTTCCGGCCTGTCATCCCCGTCCAGGCTCATGCACCACAGGTGTGGCCGGCCGGCAACGAGCGGAGGCAGGCCAGGCGCGCGAGACATCCCGCCACTCTATCGCGCGCACCGAGACAGGTGGCCACAGAGCGTGACGCAATGGCGACTTGACAGGTCGGCGTTGAGCGCAGTAGATTTCGACGGCAATCTTGAGACAATTCTCAAGATGTCCGGAGCCCGCCCCGCGCCGCCCCAGAAACCCATGAATCCGGCCACCCTCTCATCGAGCGATGCACTGACAGGTCTCGTCGACGTCTACGACGCCGCTGTCAGGCGACGCCTGTGGTTGCTGGTCGGGCTGGCAAGCGTGCTCGTCGCGGCGTTCGCGCTCGATCTGTCGGTCGGCCCGTCACGTCTACCGCTGGCCGACGTGGTGAGGACGCTGCTCGGGTTGAACACCGATCAGGTGCAGACGGTCATCCTGCACGAAGTCCGGCTGCCGCAAGCCCTCACGGCGGTGCTCGTCGGCGCGGCGCTCGCGCTCGCCGGCACCGAGATGCAGACCACGCTGAACAATCCGCTGGCCTCGCCGTTCACGCTCGGCATGTCGTCGGCGGCGATCTTCGGCGCGGCGCTCGCGATCGTCCTCGGCCTCTCGCTGCCGGGCATCCCGCCGCAGTGGATCGTGTCGGCCAACGCGTTCCTCTTCGCGATCGGATCGGTGTTCATCCTCCGCGGCGCGGCGCGACGTCAGCAGGCAGGCTCGGACACGCTCGTCCTCCTCGGCATCGCGCTCTTCTTCACGTTCAACGCGCTCGTCGCGATTCTCCAGTTCGTCGCCAGCGAGCAGGCACTCCAGCAGCTCGTGTTCTGGACGATGGGGAGCCTGGCGCGATCGTCATGGCCCGAAGTGCGCGTGCTGGCGCTGGTCGTCGTGCTCGTCACGCCGTTCACGCTGCGTGCCTCGTGGCAGCTCACGGCGTTGCGGCTCGGGGAGGAGCGTGCGCGCAGCTTCGCGATCGACGTGCGGCGCCTGCGCATGCGCTCGCTGCTGCGCATCAGCATCCTCACGGCGACAGCCGTCTCGTTTGTCGGCACCATCGCGTTCATCGGTCTCGTCGGTCCGCACATCGGTCGCATGCTGATCGGCGGCGAGGACCATCGTTTCCTGATTCCCGCCAGTGCGTTGAGCGGTGCGCTCCTCCTGTCGCTCGCGTCGGTGATCAGCAAGGTCCTCATTCCAGGCGTGATCGTGCCCATCGGGCTCGTCACGGCGCTCATCGGCGTGCCGTTCTTCGTCTGGCTCGTCTGGCGTCGCGGAGCTGTCGCATGACGGCCGACCACGCGCTGCGCGTCGAGCGCCTCAGCGCCGGGTACGGCAACAGGCGCGTACTGCAGGCTGTCACGCTGCCGGCGTGCGCTCGCGGCACCGTGACGGCACTCGTCGGTCCGAACGGCGCCGGCAAGTCCACGCTCCTGCGTGCGCTGGCGCGCCTGCTTCCCGCCGACGGCACCGTGCGCCTTGCGGGCGTGGATCTGCTGCACGCGAGCATCGCGGAACACGCGGAAGCTGTGGCGTTCATGCCGCAGGCGATCCCCCAGGGCGTGCACCTCACGGTCTTCGAGGCCGTGCTCAGTGCGATGAACGCCGCGACGCCCGAGTCGTGGCTGCGCACCTCGCGCGAGAGCCGCGAACGCGTGGTGACGCTGCTCGAGCGTGTCGACATGGCACGCTACGCGCATCGCGCGCTCGACGAACTGTCGGGCGGCGAGCGGCAGCTGGCGAGCCTCGCGCAGGCTCTCGTGCGCGATCCGCGCGTGTTGCTGCTCGACGAGCCGACGAGCGCGCTGGATCTCCGGCACCAGGTGTCGGTGATGTCGCTCATCCGCGATCTGTCGTCCGAAGGACGCATCGTGATCGTGGTGGTCCACGACCTCAATCTCGCCGTGCGGTGGGCCGATCGGGTCGTGGTGCTGGACGAGGGACAGGTGGCGGCGACAGGCACCCCGGACGCCGCGCTCACGCCGGATGTCCTCGCGCGGATCTATGGCGTGCAGGCGCGCGTCGAGCGCTGTTCGCAGGGGCGCGCGCACGTGCTCGTCGACGGTCTGCTCGACAGGACAGCGCGAATCGCGGAAGAGCCATGGCCAGCGGCCCGCTAGGTCTCGACGGCGTCCTCGATCGGCGAGTCGTCGACGCGGCCGGCCGCGCGCACCGCGTGCTCGTGGCCGAGCCGAGCGCACCGCCGCCAGACGCGGGGTATCCGCTCGTGGTGCTCCTCGATGCGCAGCACGGCTTCGGTACGATCGTCGAAGGCATCCGCCTGCGCGCACGGCGCCCCGACGCCACGGGCGTCGGCCCCGCCATCGTCGTGGGCCTGAATCCCATCGTCGAGCCGGCGGATCGGCACGCGCGACGCGTGTTCGACTACACGCCCTGGTCCGGGCCTGACGCGGATCCGCATGCCGTCGACCTCGCGTCGGGCGGTGCGGCAGCGTTCCTGCGGTTGCTCGAAGGGCAGGTGCTGCCGCCCGTCGAGGCGCAGTATCCGCTCGATGCCTCACATCGCGTGCTGATCGGCCATTCGCTCGCGGGATTGTTCGCGTTGTGGGCGCTCTCGGTTGGCGCGCCATTCACGGCGTACGTGTCCGTGAGTCCGTCGCTGTGGTGGAACCCTGCCGCGTTGCGCGAGGCGCTCACGCGTCGCGCGGCGAGCGATGCCGACATCCGTCGCGTGATGCTCACCGTCGGTGAATACGAACAGCGGCGTGCGCCCTGGCAGCCGGCCGCGGACATCACCGACGATGCGCTGCGGCGGCGCGTGGATCGCCGCATGGTGGATCACGCGTTCGAGACCGCGTCGATCGTCGCGGCGGCGGCGCACGTCGTCGACTACCACGTCTTCGAGGGCGAGGACCACGCGTCGGTGCTCGCGCTCACGCTGGCTCGTGCGCTGCGGTTCACGCTGCCGCCTGCCTGTCGCCTCGCGGCAACAGCGTGGTCGCCCATCGGCGATCGCGCGCTCGTCTCACGGAATTCGGAAGGGTCATGACGCGTCTTGTCGTGTGTGTTCGTCAGGCGCTCATCGCGGCGCTGGTGCTGTGTGTCGGGTGTGCCGTGGTCGAGGCGCAGCCGGCGCGGACGGTGCAGGATCTGCGCGGTCGCTCGGTGACGCTGAAGGGACCTGCCACGCGTCTGCTGATCGACGACGGGCGGTACATGCTCGCGCTCGCGTTGATGCACCAGAACCCGGGATCGATCGTCGCGGCATGGCCGCACGACACCAACCGGCTGAGCGTGCAGGCCTACCAGCAACTGCTGTCCCGGCAGCCGTCGCTCGGCACGCTCCCTCGGGTGGCGAGCTCGGCAGGGACGTTCTCGCTCGAAGGTGCGCT
>CAYRAE010000019.1:0-3508 GCA_964422175.1 uncultured Luteitalea sp.
GGGCGGCCCTTGCCTGCCCTCCGTAGCTGCGCAGCAGCGGAGAGGGTGGCCGCCCGTGGCTGAGTCACTCGGTCCGGCTGTTCCTGTATACTGCCCGCTGGAGTTCAGGAGGCTACTGATGACGCGTAGATTGACGGCTGGACTGACGAGCGTGGTGGCGGCAAGTGCGATGGCGCTCGTGGCGACGACGGCTCCCTTGACGGCCCAGCACAAGGCACCGAACGCGCAGCCGGTGACGGCTGCGGCTGATACGTCAGCACTTCCTGTCGGGACCACGTCGCTCGGCACCGTACGCCTGACGCGCAGCGTGAAGGCCAATGGAGAGGCCCTGCCGGCCGGCAGCTATCAGTTGCGGCTGACGGGCGAGGAACCGCCGGCCCCGACGGGCGCGACCAAGCCGTACGAGCGCTGGGTGGAGTTCGTGCGCGGCGGCAAGGTCGTCGGCCGCGAAGTCGTGAGCGTGGTGCCTGCCAGCGAGATCAAGAACGTCTCGAAGGGCGGCGCGCCGGCGCCCGGCCAGTCGAAGGTGGAAGTGCTGCGGGGCGATGATTACCTCCGCGTGTGGGTCAACAGGGGCGGCACGCACTACCTGGTCCACCTCGCCACGGCGTAAGCCGGCTCGCAGACCGAAATAGAAAAGGGCCGCCTCGTCGAGGCGGCCCTTCGTGTTTCTGACGGGTCGGGCCCGGAGGGCCGACCCTACCTATCGCAGTAGAAGGTAGGGCCGGCTCTCCGAGCCCGGCCTCTACTTCTGTTCGTTTTTCGTTCTGACCACGCGGATATCGCCGGCAAAGGAACTGAGGTCGAAGAAGGCCGAGGCGTCGCCGACGCTGCCGCGGACGTAGTGGCGGCCGGCAGTGGCCGGCTCGGTGGGGACGTCGCTCCTGACGTTGCCCTTGATCGTGGCGGCCTCGAACTCGAATCCCTCACGCCCGGGCGCCACGACGATGATGTTGCCGCCGTGGGTCTTGATCTCGTAGCGGCCGGCCTTGCGCGGAATCGAGTCGAACTCCACGTTGCCCGAGATCGTGCTCACGGACGCGCGATCCGACGATGAACCCGTGACGCGGACGTTCCCCGTCACCGAGCCGAGCGTGAGCGAGGTGGCCTTCACGCCCGACGCCGTGACGTCGCCGCTCACCGACTGCAGGTTCGCGTCGCCCGTGACGGTGCTCCGTGACAGCGCCACGTTGCCGGACATGCTGCGCAGCAGCCTGACGCGCGAGAGCGCTTCGCCGAGCACGTCGCCCGCCATGGCCACCACGTGGACGTCGCCGGCGACGTTGGACAGCGTGACGTTGCCCTGGACGTTGCGCAGATCCAGCGCCGTGCCGGCCGGCAGCGCGATCTCGTAGTCGGTCCGCACGCGGATGCGCGGCTTGTGCGGCGTGGTGCCGCGCGGGAGCGCGGTCCGCACGGCCACACGATTGGCGTGCGACGTCACGTCGATCGCGAGGGCTTCGAGCGTCGCCTGGACGTCCGGCCCGCGTCCCTGCACGCGGCGCACGATCGACAGGCGTCCTTCGCGTCCTTTGCCGCCGACCACGACCACGTCGCCGAGCATGTTGAGGAGGTCGAGCGTGATGCCGTCGCCGCCCGTGAACGCGCGCACGATCGTGTCGCCGTCAGCCCAGTGCACGCGTTCGGCCTCGCGATTGGCGTCGCGTTCCCGCTGGGCTTCCCGCTGGGCCTCCCGCTGCGCCTCACGCCTGGCCTCGCGTTCGCGCTGCTGCTGATCGCGTCGCGCGGCGGTCGTCTGCGTTGGTGGTGCTGGTGGCACCGGTGCGGCAGGAGTCGCCGGCTGCACCACGGCCAGCGGGTCGTTCAGGAGCGGGGCGGCAGCCCCCGACGCCGGTGGCAGGGCCGCCAGCACGCTCGCACACATCACTCCACGCCAGATCCCGTTCATCGTTGTCATCCCTTGTTCAACCCCGAGGCAATGGCCGTTGCGCCGGCCGGATTGCCCTTGCGCATCTCGTTCATCAGCGCAATCGTGTCCTGCAGCAGCGCCACCTTGCGGCGGAAGGCATCGAACAGGCTCTGCTGCGCCAGCTGACTCTGTGGATCGGTCCGCAGCGCCTGGCGGCTCTCGTCGATCGCGCTGTCGATCACGGCAAGGCTCTGGCGCAGCGTCGCCATCACCGCCGGGTCGAGTGGCGACTCGCTGTCGTTGGCGATGCGTTCGAGGCCCGCGATCGCGTTCTCGTAGTGCTGTGCGGCGAGATCGAGCTCACCTTCGATCGACGTCACGAGATCGGCCGGGGAGTCGCCGCCCGAACGTGCGATCCCCGTGTCGGCGGGTACCGTCCCGAGCGAGTGCCGTAACGCCATCAACGAGCCGGCGACGATGAGCACGAGCACGGCAGCCATGGCCAGCCAGCGCCACGCGAGGCCGCTGGATCCCGCGTCGCGCTCGGGTGTCGCCGCTGCCGCGCGCCGGAATGCCGGATCGGCGGCAAGCTGCGCCGCAATCCGATCCCAGGCCAGCGCCGAGGGACCTTCGGTGCCGATGAGGCGCAGTTCCGCCTGGAGTCGCCGGGCGTCGGCCAGCAGGTGCGCGCAGTCGACACACGTGATCAGGTGCGCGTCGAGAGCCGCGGCTTCGTCGCGGCCGAGCATCCCGATCAACTGTGCGTCGATTGCCTGCCGGGCGTCCTGGCAGTTCACTGGCGTGCCCCTCCCGCGCGTTCGCGACCAAGCAGGCCCCTGAGGCGCGTGCGCGCCTTGTGGACCTGCGACTTCGACGTACCTTCCGCAATGCCCAGCATCGACGCGATCTCGCGATGCTCGAAGCCCTCGACGTCGTGCAGCAGGAATGCGGCACGACAGCCAGGGGGGAGTGTCTTCAGCGCGCGCTCCAATGCCAGACGATCCAGCACACCGGTGGCCGTGTGCGTCGTGGCCGCGACGGGCGGCAGGTCGTCGTTCAGCCAGTCGGTCTGCTGATCGTTGCGCCGTGCCTTGCTGCGCAGGCGGTCGAGGCAGGCGTTGACGCCAAGCCGGTACAGCCACGTGCCGAGCGACGAATCGCCCTTGAACGACGTCATCTTGCGAAAGGCGAGCAGGAAGATCTCCTGCAGCATGTCCTCGGCGTCCTCCGCCTGCCCGAGCATGCGGTAGGCGACGGCATACAGCCTGACGCTGTGGACCCGGTGGATCTCCTCGAATGCCGCGAGGTCCCCCGCGCGGCATCGAGCGGCGAGCCGCACATCGGCGGCATGACTCGTCACTGGCTCTTTGACGGCAGGACTGGTCGACAGGTTGCCTCCGGGCCCGACCCCTGCGTCTACGTCCTGCGCCGCATGCGTACTTTCGCGAACTCGCGGATGCGGCGGCCGACGACGACGATCCCTTCGGCGCGAAGAAGGGCGGCTTTCTCGGATTCGTGGCCGCCGTAGCCACCGAGGGCGCCGCCTGCGGCCACCACGCGGTGGGCGGGCAGCCGGCGCGGGCCGCTCGTGGCCATCAGCGTGCCCACTGCCCGGGCGGCGCCCGGCCGTCCTGCCGC
>CAYRAE010000019.1:3518-23441 GCA_964422175.1 uncultured Luteitalea sp.
GGCCACGTCGCCGTACGTCGCCACGCACCCAGCGGGGATGGCCCGTACGACCGCATGGACGCGGTCGGCGAACGATGAGGGGGGCGGCTGACGCGTCACGTCCGGACGAGCTGCACTCAGAAGACGAACGCGACCTTCACCCGCACCTGGGCACCGCCGAGGTCCGTTTCGCCGTAGTGGGCCGAGACGCCCGCCGAGCCGATGGCGTCGGGCACCCAGCGATAGAGGACATCGGCCGTGGCGCTGATGTGCCGTCCGAACGGCAGTTCCACGCCGCCGAGCACGTGATAGCTGCCGAACGACTCGCT
The DNA here is from genome assembly GCA_964422175.1 of uncultured Luteitalea sp. GTDB lineage: Bacteria > Acidobacteriota > Vicinamibacteria > Vicinamibacterales > Vicinamibacteraceae > Luteitalea. Next base: position 3,827 of record CAYRAE010000019.1, read on the forward strand.
GACGTTCTCGCTCGCGTCGGCGAACTCCGACGTCTCCTCGTACTGCATGACCCCGAAGCCGCCGCCCGCGAACGGGACGGGGCGCCACGGCGTTCTCCCCGTCGGCCCGACCTTCGGGCGCGTCGTGAACCGCCAGCCGATCGACACGTCGATGGGGCGCGCGGTCACCGTCACCGGGATGCCGAGGTCGAAGCGCTCGCCCGACTCGGTGAGGAACACGCGCGAGCCGTCGGCTTCGAACTGCGCCACGCTGACGTCGACGAACAGGTGCCTGCCGAGCAGCACGCCGGCGCCGCCGCCGAACGTCGGGCCGCTCGATTTGCCCAGGACCGCCGTGAGACTGTCCGCCGCGGTGAACGACTGGCTGCCGAACAGCGCGAAGACGCGCGGCCTGAATGACGACTCTCGCTTCGGCATCGGCGCCGCTGTCATCGCGTCCTCGACATCATCGATGTCGTCGATGATGCCCGGCTCCACGGGTTCGTCCGCGGGCCGTGGCCTGTCGATCACGGGCGGCGGTGCGGCGGCGTCCTGCGCGTGCGCCGGTGTCGCCACGAGCGCGGCGGCCAGCAGTGACAGGGAGGCGAGGATGTGACGTCCGCTCATCGCGCAATCCCCAGTCCGCGCAGCGTGGCGCGCGCGTCGATGAGACCGTAGCCGTATTCGTCATCGCGTCCCGGGGCGCCGCGATCGGTGGCGAACCGCCTGATCGCCGCTTCGATGGCCGCCGGATTGCGGACGCCCTGCGAGTACAGCAGCGCGCCAAGTCCCGCGACGTGCGGGGCCGCCATCGACGTGCCCTGATACCCATCGTCTTCGAGCAGATCGAAACGTGGTGCGAGCTGGAAGACGCTCGTGGCCGACGCCCTGTACGTCTGCTGCCACACGAGCCCCGCGGTCCCGCCGGCGCGCCTGTTGCCGCCCGGCGCGGCGATTTCGACGTAGTCGGCGGTGTTGGAGTAGTAGGCGCGCGACAGGTCCTGCCCCACGGCGCCCACCGCCATCACGCCGTCGATGTCGCGCGCGTAGGACGCGGGATATTCAGGCCGGTTGCCGTCTTCGTACCCGTTGCCACCCGACAGCGTGACGAACGCGCCGCGCGACACCGCGTACTGCAGCGCGCTCTGCGTCACCGCCGACCCCTGCGTGCCGCCGATGCTCACGTTGATCACCCGGGCGCCGTTGTCGGCGGCGTAGCGGACTGCGCGTGCTTCCTCGGAGGCGAAGCACGCGCCGCCGGCAAACTGCGGCGGCACCGTCGACACGCCGTTCTCGGCGAGCGCGAACAGGACTTCCCATTCGCTGAGGCACACCTTGAGCGGCATCAATCGCGCCCTGTACGCCACGCCCACGCCGCTCTCGCTGTTCATCGCCTGGCCGATCGTCCCCGCCACGTGCGTGCCGTGCCCATCCATGTCGTACGGCATGTCGTCTTCGTAGGTGAAATCGTAAGGCGACACAATCCTGTCGTCCGACGCGATGTCGGTGTTGCGCGCAAAGGGGATCTCGACGATTTGGAAGCGGCCCTGGTAGAAACGCGGGAACCGCAGCACGTCGTTGACCATCGCGACGCCCGTGTCCACGACGGCCACGATCACGTTCGGGGCGCCGTCGTTGATGTCCCACGCCCGTTCCGCGTTGATCGCGCGCATGTGCCACTGGCGTGAGTACGACGGGTCTGTCGGCGTGCGTCGTGGACCATGCAGCACGTCGGGCTCGGCAAACGCCACTTCGGGTCGTGAGGCCAGTGCCGCGGCCGCCGCCCGCACGTCGACGTCGAGCGGTACGTCCACATACGAGAAGTCCGTCCACGTGTCGCCCGCGCGGACCTGCGTGGCCAGTCCGGGCAGTGCCATCGTCACGGCCGACGTCTGCGCCTGCGTCGGGATGCCTTCACGGAACTTGACGAGCACACGGCCGGGGACGTGGTCCACGCCGAGGCGGGCTGCCGCGCGCAGCCCCTCTGTGAGATCCATGCGCGGACGTCGCGTGAACGTGGGGCCCTGGGCCGAGAGCACGAGGCCGAGGGCGGCCACCACGGTGAGCCCGGCGATCGTCGCGGAGATCGGATGCGCAACCCGCCGCCGTGTGTGAGGGCTGATGTCTGACACCGGATGACTCGCGTGCTGATGGTCGGGGCGATGGGTCACGGGGAACTCGATTCGAGAGGCACCCGGGCGGCGCCTGCCGCCCGGGCGGTGACGGCTATGGACGCGTCAGCAGGTACTGCTTGCGGAACGTGCGCTGCAGGAACGCGTTGGCGTCGGCGACGTTGGTCACGCGCATCGCGGCAGGGTCGTACTGCAACGTGGCGTTGGGGAAGTTCTCGGCGACGCTGCCGAGCAGCACGGCCTCCGTCACGAGCGACGCGTAGTCGAAATTGGCCGAGCAGATCGTGCCGGGGCCCTTAAGGACGGCGTCGAGGAACTCGTGGTAGTGGTTCCGGTCGGGCACGGTCGGCAGCGTGCGCGCGGCGAACTTGTCTGCGGGATGGAGCGTCGGCTTTCCGATGTGCGGCAGCAGGATGGCGCCTTCGCTGCCGATGAAGACGGCGCCCGAGCCGGGTACCTTGCCGCCCACCGCGTCGACCACGTGCTGCGGCGGCCGCACCGCGCCGTCGTACCACGAGAACTCGAGCGTCGGCGTGGTGAACGCCGTCCCGGGGAACGTGAACCGCAGGTTGGCGTCGATCGGCCAGTTGCCGTGTACGGCTCCGGGACCCGATGACGTGATCGCCGTCGGCAGGTAGAGATTGAGCCCGCGAATCGGCGTGCTGAAGATATGGCAGCCCATGTCGCCGAGCGTGCCCGTCCCGAAGCTCTGACGCTTGCGCCAGTTGCCCGGGTGGTACACGTCGGTCTTGTATGGGCGCTTCTCGCTCACGCCGAGCCAGCCATCCCAGTCGAGCGTCGGCGGAATCGGATCGGATCCGGCGGGGATGGGCGACATGTCGCCCCACGTCTTGTCGCAGAACGTGTGGACCTCGCTGACCTTGCCGATGAAGCCGTTGCGCAGCATCGCTTCGGTGGCCAGCTGCGTCGGGTGCGACGAGATCTGGATGCCCATCTGCGACACCAGACGCCTGGCCCGCGCGACGGCGGCGAGCTGGCGCGTCTCGCGCACCGTCGTGGCCAGCGGCTTCTGCACGTACACGTGCTTGCCGTACGACATGGCCGCCATCGCGATCGGCGCGTGCATGTGATCCGGCGTCGACACGTTCACCGAGTCGAGCGCGTCGGATTCCTTGCGGAGCAGTTCGCGCCAGTCCTGGTAGATGCGGACGTTCGGGAACAGCTTCTTGACCTGCTCGGTGCGCGACAGGTCCGTATCAGCCACGGCCACCAGGTCGAACGCGGGATGACTGGAGAAGCTGCGGATGTCGGACAGCGCCATCCCCGACGCGCCGAAGCTGGCATGGCGCACCTTGCGCCCGTCCTGGGTGCGGGCCTGGAGAGCCTGGCTCGCGAGCGGCACGGCCGCGGACGCCACGGCAAGGTCCTGCAGGAAACGGCGACGAGAGACGGAAGACGGCATTGCGATCGAACCTCCGGAGGGTGGAGCGGCCGCCGCGACACGCGGCAGCCCGCACTAGGGTAGGCCGGCAACCGGCAACGGGCAACCGGCCCGCCTCCGCGCTGATGCGCTACGGCGCGGCAGGCTGGGCCTTTGAGGTCCGCCCACCGGATGGCCTGCCGCACCGTAGCCGTCGGCGGAGGCGGGAAATCCGGCGGCTACACCTCTCCGTCGTAGCGGCCGGGCTTGCCCGGCCCGTGCAGATGTCGTGTCAGCGGGAGCGTGCAGAGGACGGCGACGGCGGCGTTGGCCACGGCGCTGCCCGTGAGCACGGCGCTCGGGGCCACCGTCGGCAGCCAGCCCATCAGGTGGACGAGGTCGAGGGCCGCGCGTACAGCGAATGCCGCACCGAGCCATGTGAGCGCGGCACGCGGATCGCGTACCAGCGTCATCAGCGCGAGGCCGCACGCGAGCACCGCGCACGCCATGTCGAGCGCGGCGACGGGACCGGCCGTCGACGCGGCCAGTCCGGCAAGGAACGCCGCCGAGAAGGCCAGCAGGACGGCCGCCGCCTGCGCCAGGCGCAATTCAGCGACGACGCGATGCGGGGCATGCGAAGGAATTCTGATTGTCTGCCACGTGAGCACCGCCATGGCCGCCACGAGCGTGAGCGCGCCGCCGGCCAGCGCGCGACTCGCGTCAGAGCCCATCGCGGAATGTCACATGCCCGCCGCGAATCGTGATGAGCGGACGTGCGGTGAGGATCTCGGCTGCCGGCACCTGCATGATGTCTGCCGACAGCACGAGCAGATCGGCAAGCGCGCCGGGACGCAGCGCTCCGAGATCCTGTTCGAGGTGCGCGGCATACGCCGCACCCGCGGTGAAACTGTGGAGCGCTTCGGCGCGCGTCAAGCGCTGATCGGGCATCCAGCCGCCCGGCGGCCGGCCCGAGCGATCCTGTCGCGTGACTGCCGCATAGAAGCCGAACATCGGGTTCGGTTCCTCGACGGGGAAGTCCGATCCGTTGGCCAGATGCACGCCGCTCCGCAGGAGCGTCTGCCACACGTAGGCGCCTTCGCGCGTGCGGACGTCGCCGACGCGCTGCGCGACCCACGGCATGTCCGACGTGGCGTGCGTGGCCTGCATCGACGCGATCACGTCGAGCGCCGCGAAGCGCGGGATGTCCGCGGCGCGCAGGATCTGCGCGTGCTCGTCGCGCATCCGTAGCGCGCGACTGCCCGGCACCTCCCGCTGGAGTTGCTCGAAGAGATCGAGCACCGCCGTGTTCGCTGCGTCGCCAATGGCGTGGATGCACGGCTGATAGCCGGCCTGCACCGACGCCAGCGCCTGCGCGTGCAACTGTTCGGGCGACGTCACCAGCAGTCCCCGCGTTGTCGATTCGTCGCTGTAGGGCTCGTGCAGCGCGGCACCACGGGATCCGAGCGCGCCGTCGGCGACCAGCTTCACCGCGCGCACGGTGAGCAGGTGCGAGCCGTGACCGATGAGCGGCGGCGGAAGCGCCTCGCCGTTGCGGGGCGGCCGCAGCATCACGTACAGCCGCGTCTTCAACGCGCCGGCGTCGGCCACCTCCCGATACATCTCCGCATCGTCCCAGCCCACGCCGGCGTCGTGCACCATCGTGAGCCCGAGGCTGGCGGCGAGATCGTCGGCCAGGCGCAGTTGCTCGCGGTGCTGTGCACGTGACTCGGCGGGGATGTGACGGCCCACGAGGCCCATCGCCCTGTCGATCAGAATCCCCGTGGGGCGGCCATCCGCCGCGCGGATGATCCGTCCGCCGTCGGGGTCCGTCGAGGCGGCAGTCAGGCCTGCCACGCGCAGCGCGGCGGAATTGACCCACGCCGCGTGTCCGTCGACGCGCGAGAGGTAGACGGGACGATTGGGCAGGGCCGCATCGAGCAGTGCGGCGGTGGGCCACGCCGCGTCAGGCCAGTCGTTCTGATCCCAGCCGCGCCCGATCACCCACTGACCCTCGGGCAGCGACTGTGCGCGCGTGCGTACGGCCTCGACCACCGCCCGCGCGTCCTTCGTGTCCCGCAGATCGACGTCCTGCAGACTCTGTCCGAGTCCGAGCATGTGCCCGTGTGCGTCGTGGAGTCCCGGGATCACCGCGCGCCCGCCGGCATCGATCACCTGCGTGAGGGGACCACGCGTGCCGAGCACGTCGGCGTTGGATCCGACGAGCGTGATGCGGTCGCCCTTGACGGCGATGGCCTGCGCTTCGGGGTGCGCGGGATCGACGGTATACGCGCGCGCATTGACGATGATGAGCGTGGCATCACCGGGAGACGGCTGGACGAGCGCAGTCACCGCGACTCCGACGCCGACCGCGACGGCAAGCGTGAGAAACAGGGGAAGGAGACGAGTCATGAGGGGAGTGGTGCCAGTATACTTGCGGCTCTCATGCGTGCAGTCGACATCATCCGCGCCAAGCGCGACGGCGGTGCGCTCACCCGCGAACAGATTACGTGGATGGTCACCGGCGCTGCCGACGGGTCGGTGCCGACCTATCAGTTGTCGGCGTGGCTGATGGCGGTGTGGCTGCGGGGCATGTCGCCAGAGGAGACGTCGTGGCTCACCGACGCGATGGTTCGCTCGGGCGTGCGCGTCGATCTCTCCGCGATCCCCGGCGTGAAGGTGGACAAGCACAGCACCGGCGGGGTGGGAGACAAGACCTCGCTCGTCATCGCGCCCGTCGTTGCGGCGCTCGGCGTGCCGGTGCCGATGATGTCGGGCCGCGGCCTCGGCCACACCGGCGGTACGCTCGACAAACTGGAGAGCATCGGGGGCTTCCGTACGCGCCTCACGCTCGACGAATTCCACGCGCAGCTCGCCGATCTGCGCTGCGCGCTCATCGGGCAGACAGATGATGTGGCGCCGGCCGACCGGACGCTGTATTCGCTGCGCGACGTGACGGCCACCGTCGAGAGCCTGCCGCTCATCTGCGCGTCGATCCTCAGCAAGAAGATCGCCGAGGGCATCGACGCCCTGGTGCTCGACGTGAAGACGGGCAGCGGCGCGTTCATGGCGCGTGAGGAAGACGCGCGCGCGCTCGCCGATGCGCTCGTCGGCCTGGCTGAACGGTCGGGCCTGCGCGTGGCGGCGCTGCTCACGCAGATGGACGTGCCGCTCGGACGGACGGTGGGCAATGCGCTCGAAGTGCGCGAGTGCGTCGACGTGCTGCGCGGCGGAGGGCCGTCGGATCTCGTCGAACTGTCGGTGGAGCTGGCCGCGCTGATGGTCTGGCTGGGGCGGGGTCGAGCCACGCTCGACGCGTCGCGCGATGCTGTCCGCGGTGCGCTCGCCGACGGATCCGGCCTCGCGACGTTCCGCGCCATCGTCGAACGTCAGGGCGGCGACGTCGGGATGGTCGACGATCCGTCGACGCTGCCGCAGGCGCCCGTACACGAGATGTTCGTCGCGCCGCGCGCCGGATACGTCGCGCGCTACGACGCCGGGTTGATCGGTCGCGCCGCGGTTCACCTCGGTGCAGGCCGCGCGAAGGCCGAGGATGCCGTCGATCCCGCGGTCGGATTCGACATCGTCGCGCCGCCGGGTGTACGCGTCGCCGCCGGCGAGTCTCTCATCGCCATCCACGCGCGGACGCGAGACGATGTGGCGGCGGTACGGCCGATGCTCGAACAGGCGCTCACGATGGCCGACGAACCGCCTGCGTCGCGTCCCCTGATCCTCGATCGCCTGGGTCTCGCGCGTACCTCCTGACCGCACATGACAGATCTGCTCTCGTCCATCGATACGGCCGTCGCGCTCCTCCGTGAGCGCGTGGGCGACGCGCCCGATGTCGCCATCGTGCTCGGATCGGGCCTCGGCGACTTCGCGTCGACGTTGACCGACGCGACGGTCATTCCGTACGGCGAGATTCCCGAGTGGCCCTCGTCAGCCGTCGTCGGACACGCAGGCACGCTCGTTGTCGGGACGCATGCGTCGGGCGCGCGCGTGGCGGCGTTGTCGGGCCGTGCGCATCTCTATGAAGGGCACCACGTCTCGCGCGCGGTGTTCGGCGTGCGCGTGATGGTGCGCTGGGGCGTGTCGCGCATCGTGCTCACGAACGCGGCTGGTGGCATCAACAGGGCGCTGTCGCAGGGCGCGCTGATGCTGATCACCGATCACATCAACATGCTCGGGATCAACCCGCTGGTCGGCCCGAACGTCGACGCGCTCGGGCCGCGGTTCCCCGACATGACGTACGTGTACGACCGTCATCAGCAGGCGCTCGCACTCGATGCCGCGGCTGCCGTCGGCGTGCCGCTGCACAGCGGCATCTACGTGGCGACGCTCGGGCCGAGCTACGAGACGCCGGCCGAGATCCGTGCGTTTCGCACGCTCGGCGCAGACGCGGTGGGGATGTCCACGGTGCCGGAGGCCATCGCGGCGCGGCACATGGGCGCGCGCGTCACGGGCATCTCGTGCATCACCAATCCCGCCGCCGGCGTCGTCGACGCGCCACTCGATCATCACGAGGTGATGGAGACGGCGGCGCGCGTGCGCGGGCAGTTCATCGCGCTCCTCGACGCGTTCATCGCGAAGCTGGTGGAGGCGTGACTCTGCCGACGCCGGCAGACGTGGATCAGGCGCTCGTGGACGCCGCTCGCGCGGTGCGCGCCAACGCGTGGGCGCCGTTCTCGTCGTTTTCGGTGGGCGCTGCTGTGCGGCACGTCGATGGCCGCATCTTCACGGGCTGCAATGTCGAGAACGCCACGTACGGCCTCACCATCTGCGCCGAGCGCACCGCTATCGTCAAGGCCATCTCGGAGGGCGCGCGCCCGGGCCAGTTCACCGCCGTCGTCGTCGTCGCCGACACCGAGGAGCCCACGCCGCCGTGTGGCGCCTGCCGCCAGTTCCTGTGGGAATTCTGCGGTCCCGTTCCCATCGTCCTCGCCACCCCGACCGCCGTCACCGCCGTCCTCCCCCTCGCCGACCTCCTGCCCCACCCCTTCGACGCGCGATTCTTCCGATAGCGTGGCGGCATTCCCGCATTCCGCCATTCCGGCATCGCGGCATCGCGGCATTTCGTATGATCCCCCCGTATGCTCCCGACGATTGCGTGGCAGGACGATGCAGTGGTGATGGTCGATCAGCGGAAGCTGCCGACGCGTGAGGTGTACGTGACGTGTGCGACGCCCGCCGATGTCGCGAAGGCCATCAAGACGATGGTGATTCGTGGCGCGCCGGCGATCGGCGTGTCTGCCGCGTACGGCCTGGCGCTCGGTGTGCGTCGCAGCAAGGCGGCCGGCACCAAACAGCTCACCACCGAGTTCCTCCGGGACTGCGACCTGCTCGCGGCGACGCGGCCGACGGCGGTCAACCTGTTCTGGGCGATCGAGCGCATGAAGCGCGTGTTCTCCGAGCGCGTGCTCGCCGGCGCGAGCGTCGACGACCTGCGCGAGACGATGCTCGACGAAGCCCATCGCATCCACGACGAGGACGTCGAGAGCTGCAAGGCGATCGGCAGGCACGGCGGCGCGCTCGTTCCGGCTGAGGCCGGTATCCTCACGCACTGCAACGCGGGTGCGCTCGCCACGGCCGGTTATGGCACCGCGCTCGGCGTCATCCGCGGCGCGATCGAACAGGGGCGCTCCGTTGTCGTGTTCGCCGACGAGACGCGCCCCGTGCTCCAGGGCGCGCGCCTCACGGCGTGGGAACTGGTGCGCGACGGCATCGCCACCACAGTCATCGCCGACAACATGGCCGCCGTCCTCATGCGTCAGGGACGCATCAACTTCATCGTCGTCGGCGCCGATCGCATCGCCGCGAACGGTGATGCCGCCAACAAGATCGGGACGTACACGGTGGCGGTGCTGGCGCGCGAGCACGGCGTGCCCTTCTACGTGGCTGCGCCGCTCTCGACCATCGACCTGCGCACGCCCGACGGCGACGCGATTCCGATCGAGGAGCGCAACCGCCGTGAAGTGACGCACGTCGGCGCCACGCAGATCGCGCCCGACGCGGCGAAAGTGTACAACCCGGCGTTCGACGTCACGCCGCACCGCCTGATCGCCGGGATCATCACCGAGCGCGGCGTCGCGCGCGCGCCGTACGGTGAGTCGCTGAAGGCGCTGTTCGATCAGGTGCCCGCGACAGCCGGAGCGCGCTGATGCGCGTGCTCGGCATCGAGAGCAGCTGCGACGAGACGGCGGCCGCCATCGTCGAGAGCGATGGCGAGAGGTGGCATCTGCGATCCAGCATTGTCGCGTCGCAGGTGGCCATCCATCGCGAGTGGGGCGGCGTCGTGCCCGAACTCGCCGCGCGACAACACCTGCGTGACATCTGCGGTGTCGTCGAGGAAGCACTTGCCGACGCATCATCGTCGTGGGAGGACATCGATGCGATCGCCGTCACGCAGGGGCCGGGACTCGTGGGATCGCTGCTCGTCGGCGTGAGTTTCGCCAAGGCCGTTGGCGCGGCGCGCGGCATTCCCGTTCTGCCGGTGCACCACCTCGCGGGTCACATCGAGTCGCTTGCGCTTCACAACGGCGACGTGCCGTATCCGGCAATCGTGCTCGTCGTGTCGGGCGGGCACACCAGCCTGTTCCACCTGCCGTCACCAGGCGTGTACCGCCTCGTCGGCCGCACCAGAGACGATGCGGCGGGGGAGGCGTACGACAAGGTGGCCAAGCTCGTGGGATTGGGGTATCCGGGCGGACCGATCGTCGATCGGCGTGCGCGCGCTGGGGATCCGCATGCGATCGCGTTCCCCGTTCCGAAACTGACGCGCGACGATCGCAACAAGGGACCGGAGACGCATCTGCCGGAGGGCTTCGAGCAGGCGTTGAAGCGGCGCGCGGATTTCTCGTTCAGCGGACTCAAGACGGCGGTGCGGCGGCACGTGGAACTCGCCACCGACGGCGGTGCGCGTCAGCTCACCGATCGCGAGGTCGACGACATCTGCGCGAGTTTCCAGCGCGTGGTGATCCAGACGCTGCTCGATCGCACCTTCCGCGCGGCGGAGTGGTTCGACGCCCGGGCGATCGGCATCGCCGGTGGCGTGGCCGCCAACAGCAGCCTGCGCGCCGAAGCCGAGGCCCGCGGCGCGGCCGTCGGCCTGCCGGTGTTCGTCCCGAGCGTGGCGCTGTCGACCGACAACGCCGCCATGATCGCCGCCGCCGGCCTGCGCTTGTGGCAGGCAGGCCACCGCGGCAGCTCCCTCGACTTCAACGCCGACGCCAGCCTGGCGATGTAACCGGCAACCGGCAACCGGCAACCGGTACGGACCGTAGGGGATGGCCATACGCCCCTACACCCTGAGCCGTAAGCCGTAAGCCCTGAGCCGCTATTTCACCTGATAGAACTCGTACGTGGTCGTCCACGTCGTCTCTTCGCCCGGGGCGACGCTGGCGTCGACGTACGGTTCGGGGCACACGGTGCGAGGGGCGGCCCAGAAGACGAAATCGGTGAGCGGACGGTCGGAGCGGATGCGGACGCCTGCGCCGGTCCGGCGGTGTTCGAGGCGGATGTCGTAGTCCGCGACGGCCGTACCGGGATCTTCGAACTCCGTGAACACGTGTTCGCCCTTCGCGAGCTCGCGACGGAACCGCAGCGTCTGACCATCGAGTTCAGCGAGTGGCTCGAGCGCGTGCGTCGCGCGTCCGGGCTTGCCCAGCTGCACGACGATGTCCTGGTTGGTCGGCTGGCGATCGAGCGTGAAGAAGTTGTGATTGTAGACGTCGGTCTCGATCCGCTTCCGGCCCGTATTGCGCAGCGAGTGCTCCAGAATCAACGAATCGCCTTCGAGCGTCAGCGTCTTGCGATAGACGTACGCGTAACCGTTCGACTCCCCGAGCGTATGCGTGAAGGTCATCCGGCCTGGCGCGCGATCGATCGTCCACGCGCCGCTGTCGACAATCTCGTACGTGCTGAATCGCCGATACGCCGGCTCCTCGGGCTTGCGCACATGCCCGACGCCGATGCGCAGGAACGTGCCGCCGACGGGGGCCTCCGCGTAGCCCACCGACGACTCGCCTGCCTGGAACTCCTGGACGGGGCCCGTGATGCCATCGTGCCCCGACGGATCGTGGTGCTCGAACCACGGGCCGAAGTACTCGTGTCCGTTCCACCGCAGACTGAGCAGCGCCCCCGACCAGTCGAACCGCGTGCCCCTGTAGTAGCCCGCGCGCGCGTCGGGCAGGGCAACGGTTGCCGTGATGCGGTCGCCCGCGACGTCGGCGGTGGGAAATGCGGGGTCCGTCTGGAATGTCGTCATCAGCAGTGTCAGCAGCAGGCCCATGTCGATGTCGGCCGACTATACATCCACGACGGTACACGGGCCGGGCTCCGAGAGCCGGCCCGTCCAACGCCATAGTGCATTCGGATGATCGCCGGGTCGGTCGGCGGCTCGCGACGATAGAATCGTGCGATGCACCGCTACATCGAGCGTGTGGTCGATCTGCTCGACGGATCGCTGAACGTCCTCCACGACATCACGATCGACGAGGCCCGCGCGCGGGTGGGCCGCGGCGACCCGGCCGCCGTTCGCGGGATCGACGGGTCGTTCGCACTCGTCGCGAAGGATGGCATCACCGTGCGGCTCGCGCGGTCGCTCGACAGGCCCATGCGCTACTTCCTCGCCAAGCGCGCGGAAGGGCCTGCGTTGTTCATCGCCGACCGGATGGACACGTTGCGTGATGCGCTCGCGGCCGAGGGCCTCGCCGGCCAGTTCCATCCGAGCTATACCCGCATGGTCCCCGCCCATCACATCGTGGAGATCCGGCTGGTGGGATGTCCCGATCCCGATCCGATCTACACGCGCTTCTTCACGCCCGAGCGTGGCGCGCTGGAACCCGATCTCGACGCAATCGGTGCCCGCTACATCGGGGCGATGCAGACGGAGGTCGCCAAGTGGCTGCGCCACGTCGACGCCGTGTCCGGCGGCACGGCACCCGTCGGCGTGTGCTTCTCCGGCGGCATCGACTCCGGCTCGGTGTTCCTCGTCGTCTACGACACGATGCGACGGCTCGGCATGTCGCCCGCACGCCTGAAGGCGTTCGTACTCGACGCCGGTGGCCCCGACGTCGCGCAGGCGCACGCGTTCCTCGACCAGCTCGGACTCGGGCTGTTCTTCGAGGGCGTGCCCGCCGGAGACGACCCGCTCGATCTCGCGGAGACGCTGCGCGTGATCGAGGACTACAAGCCGCTCGATGTCGAGTGCGCCGCGCTCGGGCTGCGGCTGTGCCGCGGCATCCGCGCGACGTATCCGGAGTGGCGCTTCCTCATCGATGGGGATGGCGGCGACGAGAACCTCAAGGACTACCCGATCGAGGAGAACCCGGAGCTGACGATCCGCAGCGTGGTGGACAACCTGATGCTGTACCACGAAGGCTGGGGCGTCGGGCGCATCAAGCATTCGCTGACGTACAGCGGCGGCCTGAGCCGCAGCTACGTGCGGACGTACGCGCCCGCGCGCCGCTACGGCTTCGACGCGTTCAGTCCGTACACGCGCCCCTCGGTGGTCGAAGTGGCGGAGGGGATCCCGTTCGCCACGCTCACGCGCTACGACGTGCCGACGCTGTACGCGCTCAAGGGCGAGATCGTCGCGCGCGGCGTGCGCGCCGTGACGGGGATCGACATGCCCGCGTTTCCCAAGCGTCGCTTCCAGCACGGCGCCATGGCCGAAGCCACGCTGCGACAGGTGTTGCCCGCCGACGAGGCGCAGTGCCGCCGGGCCGTCCACGCGCTGTTCGCATGACCACCTTCGCCAGGCATTCCCGGCATCGCGGCATCGCGGCATCGGAAGGGGACTATCCGGCGGGGCGCACGGCGCGCGACGGGTTCATCACGAGCCTGCGCGATTCGCGGCCCGTCCACGATCCGTTTCGGCATCAGGGCGTCCTCGTCGAACCAGAGCCGGATGGTGCGGGACGCCTGCTCACGACGGCCACCGTCTTCCTGACGGGCAGCGAATGCGCATGGCGCTGCGTCATGTGCGATCTGTGGCGGTACACGACGGAGACCCCCACGCCAGCCGGTGCGATTCCCGCGCAACTCCGCGACGCGCACGCCTGCCTGCTCGCCGCCGGGACATCGCCCGACGTCTGGAAGTTGTACAACGCCGGCAGCTACTTCGATCGCCGCGCGGTTCCTCCGCACGATGATGAGGAGATAGCTGGACTGGCCAGTGGAAGCGCACGGGTTGTTGTTGAGTCGCATCCGGCGCTGGTGGGCGATCGCGCGTGGCGTTTCAGGGACCTGCTCGCGCGCCGCGGCACCGCGCTCGAAGTGGCGATGGGGCTCGAGACCGCGCATCCTGAGGCGCTCGACGCGATCAACAAGGGCGTGACGACGCAGTCGTTCGTGGCGGCGGCAGACGCACTCCGACGTGAGGGTGTGGCGCTTCGCGTGTTCCTGCTCGTGCACCCGCCGGTGGTCCCTGTCGATCGACGGCGCGAGTGGTTGCGACACTCGGTGCGCCTCGCACGATCGTGCGGAGCGGAGGCCATCTCGCTGATCCCGACGCGATCGACGGAACGCGCGCTCCAGGCGCTCGCGACGGCCGGCGCGTTCGTGCCGCCGACGCTCGCGGATCTCGAGGAAGCGTTCGCCGACGGCTTGACGGAGGCCGGGCCCCGCGTCTTCGCCGACACGTGGGATCTCGAGACGCACGCGACCTGCTCGCACTGCGTCGAGGCGAGACGCACCCGCCTCACCCGGCAGAACGCCGAGCAACGGACGCTCGCTCCTGTTGCGTGCGGGCGCTGCGCGGAGGCGCGTGCCTCGTGACGCTCGTGCCCGTTCATCACGTCGACGCCGATGTCGCCATCGCCGGGGCGGGTTTTGCCGGCGCGATCCTCGCGCAGGTGCTCCGGCAGCGTGGCCTGCGCGTCGCGCTGCTGGAACGCGGACGTCATCCCCGGTTCGTCATCGGCGAGTCGTCGACGCCGCTCGCCGGGCTTCTGATCGAGGAACTCGCGGATCGCTACGACCTGCCGCGTCTGCGTCCGCTTGCGTCATGGGGCACGTGGACGCGCGCGTATCCCGACCTCCCGTGCGGGCTGAAGCGCGGGTTCAGCTTCTTCAGGCACGACGCCGGACAGCCGTTCAGAGACGATGAGACGCACGCACGGCAGTTGCTCGTGGCGGCGAGCCCGCATGATGACGTCGCCGATACGCACTGGTACCGTCCTGCCGTCGACGCGTGGCTGACACGCGAGGCGGAGGCGGCTGGCGCGGCGTATCTCGATGCCTGTGCGCTCGACGCACCGGTGTTCACGGGCGATGGGGTGACGATCGACGGGACGCGCGAGGGCCGAAGCGTACGCGTCAGCGCGCGCTTTCTCGTCGACGCGAGCGGTCCGCGCGGGTACCTCTGGCGCGCGTTGCGACTGGGTGACGCGCCGCTGCGTCACATGCCGCCGACGCAGGCGCTGTACACGCATTTCACGGGCGTGCGCGAGTGGGCGACCGTGGTGCCGAGCGACGCGCGGCCGCCCTATCCCGTCGACGCGGCGGCGCTGCACCACGTGTGGCCTGGCGCGTGGATGTGGGTGCTGCGCTTCGACAACGGGATCACGAGCGCCGGCGTGGCCGTCACCGATCCGCAGGCGCAGCGCCACGGACTGGCGGACGGCGCCCCGGCGTGGGCGCGCGTGCTCGCGGAGCACCCATCGATCGCGGAGCAGTTCCGCGTCGCGGAGGCGGTGCAGCCGTTCTTCCACGCCCCACGCGTCGCGCATCGCACCGCCGTCGTTGCGGGCCCGAGGTGGGCGCTGCTGCCGTCGGCCGCCGGCGTGATCGATCCGCTGCTGTCCACGGGATTTCCGCTCGCGTTGCTCGGGATCGGTCGTCTCGCGTCGGCGCTCACCGATGCGGCGCACGGCGTCGAACGGGAATCGGCGCTGCGTCGATATGCGCGCGATACGGTGACGGAACTCGGCGCCACGGAGCGTCTCGTTGGCGCGCTGTACGCGAACATGCACGATTTCGACCTGTTCAAACGCCTCACGCTGCTGTACTTCGCGGCGGCCAGCTACACGGAGACCGTGCGCAGGCTCGACCTTCCGCAGCGCGCGCGCGGCTTCCTGCTCCGCGGCGACAGGGCGTTCGGCCCTGTCGTGAGGGCGATTGCCAAGAGCGCCATCGCGGCGCCGGCCGGTCCCGCGGGCGCGGACGTCAGGCGCCGGCTCGTCGATGTGATCGATGCGACGATCGCGCCGTACGACGTGGCCGGACTCGGCGATCGCACACGTCGCGACTGGTATCCGGTCAGCGTCGACGACCTCTTCGCCGCGCGCGAGCGACTCGGCGTGAACGAGGCAGCCATCGGGGCGATGCTCATGAGGTGCGGCATCACACGGACCGAAGCGAACGCTCAGGCAGAGGAGTGCGTGTGACGAGGACACGGCATCGAGTGACGCGCGCGATCTGCTCAGTGCCCGGTGCCCGGTGGCCGATGCCCGGTGTCCCGTGCGCGGTGCCCGGTGCCAGGTGGCCGATCCCTGGTGTCCCGGTGCCCGGTGCCCGGCGCCCGGTGCCCGGACTCCTGTTCGGCATGCTGTGTGCGGTACTGGTGTGCGTGAGTGCATGCCGTCGCAGCGTCGATGTGCCTCCCGAGACGTACAGGGAGGCCGTCGTGTCGTTCTACACGGCGCTCGCTGCGATGGAAACGAGCCAGGAACTGCTGGCGCGCGAGCACCTCGATCGCGTTGTCGCGCTCGTGCCGCAGGAACCTGCCGGCTGGGCCAATCTCGGACTGCTGTTGCTGCGGCAGCAGGACATCGAACCCGCACGCGAGCAGCTCGCGAAGGCATCGTCGCTTGCGCCGGACGAGGCATCGATCGCGCGGTTGCAGGCGCTGGTGGAGAGCCGGGCCGGGGAGCTTGGCGCCGCAACACGCTTCTGGCGGCGCGCCGTCGAGCTCGCGCCGTTGGATCCGCGCGCCGCGTACGCGTTGGCGCAGGATGTCGAGCGTCAGGGGACGGAGGCCGACGAGGCGGAGGCGCAGCGCGTGCTCGAGCAGTTGCTCGCTCGCACGGAGAACCTGCCCGCGCGTCTCGACCTCGCGCGCATCGCCGCCAAGCGCGGTGACGGGGCGGCACTCGCCAGTGCACTGCAGCCGTTGCACGCGCAGGCATCGACGTGGCCAGATGCCGCGCGCGAGCGACTCACCGCGCTCACCGAGGCCGCGGCGCGCGATCCCCGTGCGGCAGCGACGCATGTCGCGTTCCTGCGCAACGTCCTCGTGCGCGAACTCGTGTTCAGGCGCGCGCTCGCGCAGGTCACCACGCCACTCGATGCGATTGGCGAGCCGTTGCGTCGCTTCGTCGTGCTGCCGACGCCAGACGCGGTACCTGCCGAACCCGATGCGGCGATGACGTTCGTCGTGGCGCCTGTCGATGGATGGACGACAAGCCGGCCGACATGGCTCGGCACGACGGCGCTCTCCGCAGACGCCGCGGAGACCATCGTCGCGCTCGAACAGGGAACCGTGCAGGTCGCACCGGGCCGCGGTATCGCGTCCGGCACGCACGGCGCCACGCGCGCCGCGTTCCTCGACATCGACTCGGACTTCCGCATGGACGCCGTTGTCGGTGGCGAGCATGGACTTGCGGTTCTTCAGCAGGATGCCGAGGGCCACTGGCGCGACGTGACTGCCGCCACGGCCCTGCCCGCGACGGAGCAGACGATGGCCATCACCGGGGTGTGGCCAGCCGACGTCGATCTCGATGGCGACCTCGACGTCGTGGTCGCCCGTTTCGACGGATCGGCGATCGTGCTGCGCAACAACGGCGACGGCACACTCGTGTCGCAGCCGGCGCCCGTCGCCTGCGCGGGGTGGCGCGCGTTCGTATGGGCCGACGTCGACGGCGATGGCGTGCCGGATGCCGTGTGTCTCGGTCAGGCGGGAGACGTCCGCGTGGCGCTCAATCTGCGCGGTGGTGCGTTCGAGGAGGCGAAGGTCCCGGCTCCAGCGGCGCCGCTCGTTGCGATGGACGCTGCCGACGTGTCTGGTGACGGTCGCGCGGACATCATCGGCGTGACGGAGACTGGCCATGTCGCGCGACTCTCGTTCGCGGATCGCGCCGGCGCTGCGCCCGAGTGGCGCTGGCAGGACATCGGTGCGTCCGGGCTTACAGGACTCGACGCATCGTCGACGACAGTGCTCACCGCGGATTTGGACAACAACGCCGCGCTGGACATCGTTGTCGCGAACGCCACGCAGACCCGCATCCTGCTCGGTGGCGCGGCCGGACGCTTCACGGTGATGGATGCGGCTCTCCCGATGCGCGCCGACGCGGTGGCCGACCTGGATGAAGACGGGCGCGTGGATCTGGCGGGACGTGATGGCGACGGACGCGTGGTGCGTGCGACGAGCACGGGCACGCAGCCGTACCACTGGCAGCGCCTGCGACCGCGTGCCGCGGCGGCTACCGGCGATCAACGCGTCAACGCGTTCGGCATCGGTGGGGAAGTCGAGGTGCGTACAGGCCTGCACGCGCAGACACGCCGCATCACGAGCCCTGTCGTCCACATCGGTCTCGGCACGGCGGAGCAGAGCCAGGTCGTGCGCATTCTCTGGCCGAACGGCGTGCTGCAGTCGGAGTTCGCCCAGCAGGCAGACACGACGATCCGCGCCGACCAGCGGCTCAAGGGATCGTGTCCGTGGCTGTTTGCGTGGGACGGCGAGGCGATGTCGTTCGTCACGGATCTGATCTGGCGCTCGCCGCTCGGCCTTCGCATCAACGCGCAGGCGACGGCGGATGTCGCGATGACGGAGGACTGGGTCAAGGTCGGCGGCACGCAGCTGCGTCCGCGCGATGGCGCGTACGACCTGCGCATCACCGCCGAACTGTGGGAGACGCATTTCTTCGACGCGGTCTCCCTGCTCGTTGTCGATCACCCGGCCGACACGGAAGTGTTCGTCGATGAACGCTTCGCCGTGCCTGGGCCTGCGCTCACGCCAGTGGTCACAGGGCTGGTGCAGCCGTTCGCCGACGTGCGAGACGATGGCGGACGCGATGTTGCAGCCACGGTGGCGCGTCGAGACGACGTGCATCTGGATTTCGCGGGGCGCGGCCGGTATCAGGGCGTGACGCGGCAGCACGCCGTGGAGTTCGAGTTACCGGCGTCGGCCCCGCGCGATGGCGAGATCTATCTCGTGGCACAAGGGTGGGTGCACCCGACGG
The DNA here is from genome assembly GCA_964422175.1 of uncultured Luteitalea sp. GTDB lineage: Bacteria > Acidobacteriota > Vicinamibacteria > Vicinamibacterales > Vicinamibacteraceae > Luteitalea. The sequence continues at coordinate 22,495 of CAYRAE010000019.1, forward strand.
ACAGCTCGATCAATGTCGCGCTGTCGCAGGGACGGCACGCTGCACCAACGGGCCTGGCTCTCGAAGTCGCCGACGCATCGGGTACGTTCCGCCCCGTACGAACGGGCCTTGGATTCCCCGCGGGCAAGGACAAGACGATCCTCGTGCCGCTGCACGCGCACGCGCACGCGCCGGGACCGCGCCGCTTCCGCCTCACGACGAACCTCGAAGTGTTCTGGGATCGGCTCGGATGGGCGGTGGGCAGACCCGACGTGAGTGTCACGCCCGTCCGCGTTCCATTGGTCGACGCCGACCTGCGCTATCGCGGCTTCTCCGAGACGCCGCCGCATGCCGCGGGATCGCCGGAGCGTCCGCGGTATCGTGTCGCGGGCGTTGCGCCGCGCTGGCTCGATCTCGAAGGGTTCCACACGCGCTTCGGCGACGTCCGGCCGCTGCTCGCGACCGTCGACGATCGCTATGTGATCATGAACGCCGGCGACGAGCTCGCGCTGCGCTTCACCGACGCACCACCGGTGGCCGCCGGCCACACGCGTGACTACATCGTGGTCGCCGATGGATGGGTGAAGGATGGTGACTACAACACCACCTCTTCGCGCACGGTGCTGCCACTGCCCACCCACGCGTCGGGCCGCTACGATCGCCGGCCTGCCACGCTCGAGGACGATCCCGTGTACCGCCAGCACGCAGACGATTTCGCCACGTACCACACGCGCTATGTCGCCCCTGCCGCACGCACAGCACTGCGCGGCGCGCCGGAGGTTGCACGGCAATGAGCGTCCGCGCCCGTATCCTCCTGACGGCGTTCTTCATCGCGCTGCTCGCGACGCCGGCGATCATCCGGCACACCAGACAGCGCCAGGCGACGAGCGCCGCATCCGGTGACGCACTCGATCGCTACGGCTTCAGACTCACCGAGTCGTCTGCCGCCGCGGGACTCACCTTCACGC
>CAYRAE010000020.1:0-1680 GCA_964422175.1 uncultured Luteitalea sp.
GCGCTGGCCGGGCGTCGCTGGCCGAGGTTGAAGGTCTTGAAGCTCCGGTACTTGATCGTGCTGACCATCAGCGCGGCAGGCACCAGCAGCAGCGGCAACGCGAGGAACGTCGTCCAGCCGGCCGGAAGACCATGAGGCAGCAGGTATACCGTGGCCGCCGGGACGCCGGCGGCGGCAGGGCTGGGCATGCCGACGAAGTAGCGCTTGTCGGGATTGGTCGTGGTCTGGATGTTGAACCGCGCGAGGCGGATGGCGGCGGCCGAGACGAACAGGAACCCTGCCACCCAGCCGAGACGGCCCAGCGTGAACAGTCCCCACGCGTAACCCAAGACGGCGGGAGCGATACCGAACGAGATGACGTCAGCGAGGGAATCGAACTCCCTGCCGAAATCGCTGGTCGATCCCGTCATCCGCGCGATGCGGCCATCCAGCAGGTCGAGCACCACCGCCACGCCGATGAACGGCGCCGCCGTGGCGAACTCGCCCCGCATCGCGAAGATCACGCAGGCGTATCCGCAGAACATGTTGGCGAGCGTGAAGAGGCTCGGCAGCAGGTACATGCCCCTGCGGAGACGGCGCTGATCGGCATCTCCGCGGCGCAGGACGTTGATCATGGGGGACGATCTTACCCTCAGGCCTCGGGCCAGCGCGCGATCACGCTCTCGCCGCCGCGCACGACGTCACCCGGACGGACCTGGAGCCGGCACTCGAGCGGGACGAAGATGTCCATGCGGGAGCCGAACTTCATGAGGCCGAAACGCTCGCCCGCTTCCAGTCGATCGCCCACCTGGACGCGGCACACCACGCGCCGCGCGAGCATGCCGACGACCTGCCGGAAGACCACGGTGCGGTCGCCGGAGCGGATCCACACCTCGTTGCGTTCATTCTCCGCCGCGGCGCGATCGTCGTACGCCGCGAGGAACCTGCCCGGTGTGTAGGCGATGCGGGTGACCTCGCCGCCATACGGCGTCCTGTTGATGTGGACGTCCACGGGAGAGAGGAAGATGCTGATCTGCTGCCAGTCGCCCGGAGGGGCGACGCCGGGTTCCCCGGGGCCGGCCACCATCACGCGCCCGTCGGCCGGCGACAACACGAGATCGGGATGCTGGGGGGGATACCGCTCGGGATCCCGGAAGAAGTAGGCCAGGAACCCGGCCACGCCGAGCAGCGGGACGCCGAGCGCCGGCTTCTTTCGCAGGAGGAAATAGGCCGCCGGTGCAAGGGCCCCGGCGATGAACGGATATCCGGCGCGATCGAGCTTCATACCGGGACAGTATGACTGGTGTTCTCGACGCTCATGACACGGTGCCCGTCGCAACGCGGCGGGCACCGGCAAAAACGCACGATTATCAGGCGTGAGCGAACGTCGAGGTCGGACCTGGCGGCGCAGGTGAGGAATATCGCCGGACGATGTCTTCCATCCGGTCCTTCAACTGAAGCTTGCGCTTCTTCAGCTGGGCTTCTTCCAGCTGCTCGTGCTCGGATGGATGGGGGTTGATGGACATCGACCGAATCTGCTCGTCGAGCTCGTGGTGCAGCTGGTAGAGCTCGCGGTACTCCGCGTCGGTCCTGAGGAGTTGCTCCTTGACATCCTGCGCATCGGGCATCGCTGCCTCCTTGCTTGCGGGGGAACCGTTCAGGGTCTCCCCCGGGTTCTAGGGCGCACTCTACCACCCTCGC
>CAYRAE010000020.1:1780-23275 GCA_964422175.1 uncultured Luteitalea sp.
GGGGGAACCGTTCAGGGTCTCCCCCGGGTTCTAGGGCGCACTCTACCACCCTCGCTGGCGGGTCGCAACGCGGATCTCACGAGCCTCGGACGGGCGGTGTCGCGTGCCGGTCAGAGGCCGGCCGACGTGTGTCCGACCGGTCGCCAGCGCATCAGGATCGCGTCCTCGCGCGGAGCCTGGTAGTAGTCGCGTCGGCGGCCGTTGTCGACGAACCCGTGGCGTGCGTACAACCGTCGCGCGGCCACGTTGGACGCCCGCACTTCGAGGTGGACGCCCTCCGGACATGCGTCAGCGATCGCTGACAGGATGGCGCCGACGAGCGCGCGCCCGATGCCCTGTCGGCGCGCGTCGGGATGGACGGCGAGACGCAACACCTCCGCCTCCCCCGCCACCACGCGGACGATGGCGCCTCCCAGCACGCGCGCGCCGGACCGCGCGATCCACACACGCGTGACGGCATCGTCGAGCAGCGCGCGAAGCGCGTCGAGCGACCACGGGATGTCGAAACTGGACGCGTCGAGATCGGCCAGCGCACGACTCTCCTCGGGGCCGGCCTGGCGAATCACCACGTCGACGGCCATCAGATGTCGCCTGCCACCGGAAGGCCAGCCTGCTCGCGCGCGATGACCGCGTCAGGACGTCTGACATACGCGGGTCGCACGGCGGCGGGTGCGACGGCCTCGCCGGCGCGTGCGCAGGCCAGGGTGGCGAGCGGCGCGGCGAGCAGCGGGATCGACTGTGGCTGCAGGCGCGTCCCGAATCGTGCGAGGAACGGCGCCGCGGCGTCAGGCCAGCCGTCACCGCTCACGGCGATGGGCGCGGTATCGTCGCCGCACGTCCACGCGGCCGCTGCCTGCTCGGGTGTGCCGACCAGCGCCGGCACGAGGGCCTCGAGCGTCCCGCGCGTCGCGTCAGCCTCGTAGAGCGCCGTGAAGACTTCGCCGCGCATCCCGTGCATCAGGGCGCCCACCCACCGAGCCGCGGGTGCGGCGTCATGCACGGCCTGCGCGATCAGGTCGAGGGTGGTGGCCATGAACACGCGTCGATCGAGTGCCATGGCGAGTCCCTGCACCGTGGCGAGGCCGACGCGCAGGCCCGTGAACCCACCCGGGCCGATCGCGGCGGCCAGCAGGTCCACGTCCCGCAGGGTACGGCCGTGTGCCGCCAGCAGATCGATGAGATCGCCAGGCAGCCGGGCGGCGTGGCGGATCGAGGCATCGCCTGCGCGAACGTCGAGCACCTGACCGTCGAGGGCCAGGGCCACGCTGCCGCCGCGCGTGGACGAATCGAGAGCGAGAACGAGCATGCTAGACTGGCCGCAGTTCTCACGGCCCCGCTCATTCTACCGGCCACGTCTCGGCGGCCGTGCGCGCCGCACCCGCTGCCTCCGGTGTCCGACTCCATCCTGACAGCCCCGCCCGCCTCGCTGACCCCGGCGATGCGTCAATATCAGGACGCCAAGCGCCAGCACCCTGACGCCCTCCTCTTCTTCCGGATGGGCGACTTCTACGAGCTGTTCTACGAGGACGCCGTCGTGGCGGCGCGCGCCGTGGAACTGACGTTGACGTCGCGATCGAAGGACGCGGCGGGCACGGGGATTCCGATGTGCGGCGTGCCGTTCCATGCGGCAGACGGCTACATCATGCGGCTGGTCCGGCAGGGCTTCAGCGTCGCGATCTGCGACCAGATCGAAGACCCGAAATCAGCCAAAGGGCTCGTGAAGCGTGCCGTCACGCGTGTGGTCACGCCCGGAACGCTCATCGACGCGGCATACCTCGACGCCCGTGCACCGGCACTCCTCGCCGCCATCGTGCCGCCCCGAAAGGGTGCCGACGTCTGGGGACTGGCGTGGGTCGAGCTGTCCACCGGCGACTTCGCCGCCACCGAGTTCGCTGGCGACACGGCAACGGCCCTGCTACGCGAGGAGCTCGGCGTGCTCTCGGCGCGCGAGCTGCTGGTCCCCGACGACATGGACCTCGCGACGCTGCGCACCGACGGGCTGCCGCTGCCCGCCGTCACGCGGCGAGACGGCTGGCAGTTCACGCTCGACAGCGCGCAGCGTGCGTTGACCGAGCAGTTGCAGACCACCGGACTCGCGGGGTTCGGTCTCGACGGCCATCCGCACGCCATCGGCGCGGCAGGCGCGCTGGTCCAGTACCTGCGCGACACGCAGAAGGGCGATCTCTCGCACGTGCGCACGGTGGCGTATCGCGAGACGCGCGACGGCCTGATCGTCGACGCCACGACGCTGCGGCATCTCGAGGTGCTCTCGTCGACCGAAGGCGATCGGCAGGTGTCGCTGCTCGGCGTCCTCGACGACACGGTCACCGCGATGGGCGCGCGGCTGATGCGCGCGTGGCTCACCAAGCCGCTCGTCGATCTCGACGCCATCCGCGATCGCCTCGACGCCGTCGAGGATCTGGCGTTCCGCTCCGTCGAGCGCGGAACGCTGCGCGAGGCGTTGAAGCAGGTGTACGACGTCCACCGGCTCGTCGCCCGCGCCGCGCTCGGCACGGCCGGTCCGCGCGATCTCGTCGCACTCGCGCGATCGCTCGGCGCCGTGCCCGCGCTGCGCGAGACGCTCTCGACGCTTCAGGCGCCGCTGCTCGCGCAGGTGGTCGAGACGCTCGACGATCTCCCGGCGCTCCGCCGGCAGATCGCCAGCACGCTGGCCGACGAGCCGCCCATGCTCGCGCGCGATGGCGACGTCATCCGCGACGGTGCCGATCCCGAGGTCGATCGCCTGCGCGGCCTGAGTCGACGCGGCAAGGACGACATCTCCTCGATGGAGGAGGCCGAACGCGCCCGTACGGGCATCACGTCACTGAAGATCCGGTTCAACCGCGTGTTCGGCTACTACATCGAGGTGTCGAAGTCGAACCTGCACGCCGTGCCCGACGACTACATCCGCAAGCAGACGATTGCGGGTGGCGAGCGCTTCATCACGCCGGCGCTCAAGACGTTCGAAGAGCAGGTGCTGCACGCCGACGAACACCTCATCGCGCTCGAGCTCGCGCTGTTCGAGACGCTGCGTCGCGAAGTGGCGACGCACGCCCCGGCGCTCCAGCGCACGGCGCACGCGCTGGCGGTGCTCGACGTGCTCGCCACGTTCGCCGACGCCGCGGCGCGGCGCAACTACAGCAAGCCGCACGTGCACGACGGCGACGACATGTCCGTCGTCGAGGGACGGCACCCGGTGGTCGAGACCATGACGCGCGAGGCATTCGTGCCCAACGACCTGTCGCTCGACGGCACCTCGCAGCAGCTGCTGGTGATCACCGGTCCCAACATGGGCGGCAAGAGCACGTACCTGCGCCAGACCGCGCTGCTCTGCCTGATGGCGCAGGCGGGTTCCTTCGTGCCGGCGCGGCAGGCCAAGCTGCCCGTCGTGGATCGCATCTACGCGCGCGTCGGTGCGGCGGACAACATCGCGCGCGGGCAGTCGACCTTCATGGTGGAGATGCAGGAGACGGCCAGCATCCTCAACACGGCGACGTCGCGCAGCCTCGTCGTCCTCGACGAGATCGGCCGCGGCACGTCGACCTTCGACGGCCTGAGCATCGCGTGGGCCGTGGCCGAGCACCTCGCCTCGAGTCCGAAGGCGCGTCCGAAGACGCTGTTCGCCACGCACTACCACGAGCTGACCGACCTGGCCGACGCGCTGCCTGGCGTCGCCAACGCGCACCTCCTCGTGCGCGAGTGGCAGGACCAGATCGTGTTCCTGCGGAAGGTCGTACCCGGTCGTTCGGATCGGAGCTACGGCATCCAGGTGGCACGGCTCGCCGGATTGCCGCCGGCCGTCATCCGTCGCGCGCGCGAGATTCTCACGGGACTCGAACAGGACGAGCTCACGCGCGGTGGACGTCCGACCATCGCGGGCGCAGCGGCGCAGACCGGTCCCCAGCAGCAGCTCGGTCTGTTCCAGGCGCCTGCCGACGACAGGCTGCGCGATCGCCTGCGCGAACTCGACGTGGACAACCTCACGCCGCTGCAGGCACTGGCGCTGCTGGCCGATCTCAAGCACGAGGCCGACGCCTGATGCGCACGGCGCTGCGCCGCGGCATGCTGGCGGCGCTGTGCGCGTGCGCGCTCGCGAGCGGCGGATGCCGGCGCGGTGACGCCGCGCACGATCCCGCGCTCGTCGTCGGAATCGCCGTCGGGCCGACCAATCTCGACCCCCGCATCGGGAGCGACGAAGCCAGCCAGCGCGTCCACCAGCTGCTCTACGCCTCGCTCGTCCGCCTGGACGATGCGTTGCAGGTGGTGCCGGAGGTGGCCGAACGCCTGGAGGCGCGCGACGAGAGGACGTACGTGGCGCGCCTGCGTCCCGGCGTCCGTTTCCATGACGGTTCGGCGCTCGATGCGGAAGACGTGGCCTACACGTTCCGCAGCTTCCTCGACGCCTCGTTCCTGTCGCCGCGCAAGGGCGCTTACGCGCAACTGGCGGCGGTCGACGTCGAGGACCCGCTGACGGTCGTGTTCCGCCTGAAGGAGCCCTTCGCGTCGTTCCCCGTCAACCTCGTGATGGGCATCGTGCCGGCCGATACCCCGGCCGGTGCGCCCGCGCGCATCGGTGCGGGGCCGTACCGCTTCGTACGCCTGCAGTCCGACGATCGCGTCGAACTGGCCGCCAACGCCGACTACTTCGAGGGGGCGCCGCGCAACGCCGGCATCGTCCTGCGCGTGATTCCCGACGACACCATGCGCGGGCTCGAACTGCGCACCGGCGCGATCGATCTCGTCGTCAACGACCTCGCGCCGGACATCGTGCGCGCGCTGCAGCGTGACGGACGCATGCAGGTGGTGACCTCGCCGGGGCTCGACTTCTCGTACGTCGGCATCAACTTACGCGATCCGCTGCTCGCCGACCCGCGCGTCAGGCGGGCGCTCGCGCTGGCCATCGACACCTCGGCGATCGTCACGCACCTGCGCCGCGACCTGGCCGTGCCGGCGACGGGCGTCATTGCGCCGATGTCGTGGGCGTATCCGGCAGACATGGCACCTCTGCCCCACGATCCGGACGCCGCACGACGGTTGCTCGATGATGCGGGGTATCCCGATCCCGACGGTGACGGACCACTTCCGCGGTTCACGGTCTCGCTGAAGACGTCGACGGCGGAGTTCGTACGCCTGCAGGCGGCCGTCATCCAGCAGGATCTCGCGCGCGTCGGCGTGGCCGTCGACGTGAGGACGCACGAGTTCGCCACGCTGTACGCCGACGTCCTGAAGGGACGCTTCCAGTTGTTCACGCTGCAGTGGGTCGGCGTGACCGACCCGGACATGCTGCGGCGCGTGTTCCACTCCACGCAGATGCCTCCGGCCGGCTTCAATCGTGGCTTCTTCAGCGACCCTCGCGTCGATGCGCTCATCGACGAGGCCACGACGACCACCGATCCCGAGGTACGGCGAGGGCTGTACATCGAGGCGCAGCGGCACATCACGGCGGCGACGCCCTACGTGAGCCTCTGGACGAAGGTGAACGTCGCCGTCGCGCAGCCGTGGATCCACGGCGTGCACCTCACGCCGCAGGCCGGTTTCGCGACGCTGCGAGACGTCACGAAGTCGCCACGCTGAGTGGTTCAGGAGCGCGGCAGGAACTCGGCCAGCAGCGCCACGACCACCTGCGGCGACTCGGCATGGATCCAGTGACCGCCTTCACGTTCGTGGAGGTGGACGCGGGCATGGCCGGCGACGGGATGCCGCTCCAGCCGTTCCAGGCGCGCGACCGCATCAGACGAGATCACCGACGAGCGCGTGGCCTTGAGCACGTGGATGTCGTGCAGGACCGAGCCCGGGTCGAGGACGTCCCAGTACGACGTCGCGAAGAACGCGTCGAGCAGTGTCGCCATGACGTCGAAGTCCAGTGCCCAGTGATAGCGGCCGTCGCGTTGCGCCAGATTGGTCGACATCCATTGCGCGACGAAGGTGTCGAAGCCGCCTGACTCGATCCCCGCGACGGCGTCCTGCCTCGACGCGAAGCTGTCTGGCAGGCCGCGCACGACACGGAGCATCTCCCAGGCGCTGCCCGACGGCGTCGTCACGTCCGGCGTCGAGTCGATGACCCATGTCTGCAACGCGCGTGCGTGTGCGAACCGTGCATGAGCGAGGGCCACCTTGCCGCCGAACGAGTGTCCCAGCACGGCGTCGGGCGCCACGCCTTCGGCCGCCCCCCACGTCTCGATGTCCTCGGCCATCTGCTCGATGGTGCCGGCTTCGGCACTTCGCGGCGCGTCGCCGTGATGGCGCATGTCGGCCAGCCAGCAGCACCAGTCAGGCCGCTGCTCCACGAGCGTTCGCGCGACGGCGAGCCAGTTGCGCCCGCGCCCATAGATGCCGTGCAGCATGACCAGATGCCTGACGCCGGGCCCATCAGCGCCCACGCGCCGGGCGACCATCGGTGACGCGATGCTCATGGCACCACGGTATCCTTGACGCGGGTTCCGGGTCACGTGCCAGCCGACGATCAGCTCTCGCTCTTCGACTTCACGCCGTCCACACGCACGCGACACGACGGCACGGTCGACGTCGAGAGCGACTGGCCGGCCGACGTCCGCGCGCTCGGAGAGCGCATCCCGCCCGGCGTCAGGTTCGGTACGAGCAGCTGGAGCTTCCCGGGCTGGGCCGGCATCGTGTATCGGCGTCCACGCGCGCAGGCCGATCTGGCTCGCGATGGCCTTCGCGAGTACGCACGCTATCCGCTCTTCGGCACCGTCGGCATCGACCGCAGCTACTACGCCCCGTTGACCAGCGACGATCTGAAGCGCTACGCGAGCCAGTTGCCGGCAGGCTTCCCGTGCTGCGCGAAGGTCCCGGCGATGTACGCGTCTCCGGTGTTGCCCGGCAGCGGCCACGGCGCGAGAGCCGTGCCCAACCCCGACTTCCTGTCTGCCGACGGTGTCCTGCGCGACGTCGTCCAGCCGTTCGCGGTGCACTTCCGCGGGCATACGGGACCGTTCGTGCTGGAGATTCCTCCGGTGCCGCCGGAGGCTCGGCTGGATCCGCAGGCGTTCGCCGATCGTCTCGGCACGTTCCTCGAGTCGCTGCCGTCGTCCTTCCCCATGGCGGTGGAACTCCGCGACAGCCGGCTGCTCACGCCCGCGTATGCTGCCGTGCTGCGCGAGACAGGTGCGGCGCACGTGCTCAACTACTGGTCGGCGATGCCCCGGCCGGGCGAACAGGCGGCGGCCGTGGATCTCGACGCAGCACCGCATCGCGTGATCCGTCTGCTGCTGCGACCGGGGACGCGCTACGAGACGCGTCGCGAGGACTGCCGGCCGTTCAACAGGATCGTCGACCCCGACGAGCCGCTCCGGCGCGACGTGACCCAGCTCATCATCGCGGCCCTTCGACGCGAGCAGCCTGTCTACGTCCTGGTCAACAACAAGGCCGAAGGTTCCGCACCGCTCACGATCCGCGCACTCGCCGATCGCGTGGTCGCGGAGCTCGATCGGGAGTCGCTGGTCGATTCCCGGGCATCGGGGATCGACCCCGTCAACACATAAGCAATATCTTTCCGATGTGCGTGCTCGACTCCATCAGCGCGTGGGCGCGCGCGGCGTCGGCCAGCGGGAACACGGCGTGGACGATCGGCCGCACGTCGCCGGCGGCGATCCACGGCCAGACGGTCTGCACGACGGCGTCGGCGATCCGGGCCTTCTCACTGACCGGTCGCGGACGCAGCGTCGATCCCGTCAGGGTGAGACGCCGCCGCATGACGAGCGACACGTCGACGGTGGCCGTGCTGCCCCCGAGGACCGCGATCTGCACGAGGCGCCCATCCTCGGCCAGCAGCGCCAGGTTGCGCGCCACGTAGTCGCCGCCCACCATGTCGAGGATCACATCCACGCCTCGCCCCTCGGTCGCCTCGCGGATCGCGTCCACGAAATCCGTCGTCTTGTAGTTGACGGCCCGCGTCGCGCCGAGCGCCACGCACGCGTCGCACTTCTCGTCGGACCCTGCTGTCGCATACACGCTGGCGCCTGCCTGCCTGGCGAACTGGATGGCCGTCGTGCCGATGCCGCTCGTGCCGCCGTGGACCAGGAAGGACTCACCGGCGCGCAGCCCAGCGCGTTCGAAGACGTTGGTCCAGACCGTCAGGCAGGTCTCGGGCAACGCCGCGGCCTCGACGAGGCTCAGGCCTGCGGGTCGCGGCAGGCACTGCCCATCGGGCGCGACGGCGTACTCGGCATAGCCGCCACCCGAGAGCAGCGCGCAGACCTCGTCGCCCACCTGCCACCGGGTGACATCCGCGCCGCACGCCGTCACGATGCCCGACACCTCGAGACCAGGCAGATCCGACGCGCCTGGCGGTGGCGGATAGCGTCCGCGGCGCTGGAACACGTCGGGACGATTCACGCCGGCTGCGGCGACGCGTATCAACACGTCGCCAGCCGCCGGCGTCGGAACGGGACGCGTCGTGGGCACGAGCACGTCAGGTCCACCTGGCTGGCGGATCTCGATGGCCTGCATCAGGGCGGGGACGACCATGCTCCGGAGGATATCCGTATGATGGGCGGATGTCCGCGGCGCGCGCCTTCCTGCAGGGATCGGTCATGCCCGTGGTCCGGCTCGCGCTGCCGGTGGTGGCCGCCGAACTCGGCTGGATGGCCATGGGCGTGGTGGACACCATCATGGTCGGACCGCTCGGCGCGTCGGCCATCGGCGGCGTCGGCATCGGGAGCGGCCTGTTCATCGCCATCGGCATCTTCGGCATGGGGCTGCTGCTCGGCCTGGACACGACAGTCGCGCAGGCGTTCGGCGCCGGAGACACCGACGAGTGCGACAGATGGCTGGTGAGCGGCGTGTGGCTGGCCGCGCTGGCGACCCCCCTGCTGGCGCTCATGGCCTGGGCCATGTCGGCACTGCTCCCGCGCATGGGATTCCATCCCGACGTGCTGCCACACGTCAGGGCCTACTTCCCCATCGTGTCGCTGAGCCTGCCGCCGCTCCTGGTCTACGCCGCGTTCCGGCGCTACCTGCAGGCGCGTTCGCGCGTCGGCATCGTCGCCTTCGCACTCGTCTCGGCCAACATCGTCAATCTGGCGGCCAACGCGATCCTCATCCACGGTCTCGGACCGATTCCCGCGCTCGGTGTGCAGGGTGCGGCCTGGGCCACTGTCGTCTCGCGGGTCTACATGGCGGCGGTGCTCGGCTGGGACGTGTGGCGTCTTGCGCGGACGCACATCGCCACCATGCCGTGGACGCTGCCCGTGGCGCGCGTCCGACGGCTCCTCGTCCTGGGGCTTCCCGCGGCGGCCCATCTGACGTTCGAGGTCGGCGTGTTCAGTGCGGCGACGGCGCTCGCCGGTCAGTTGCTGCCGGAGTCGCTGGCCGCGCACCAGATCGCGCTGAACATCGCCAGCGTCGTCTTCATGGTGCCGCTCGGCGTATCGTCGGCGGCGGCCGTCCTCGTGGGCCAGCACATCGGCGCACGCGATGCTGCCGGTGCGCGGCGCGCCGGGTGGGCCGCCATGCTCGTCGTCGAGGTGTTCATGGCCACCTCCGCGGCGACGCTGGCGCTCGCGCCGACGCCATTCGTCAGGTTGTTCACGTCGGAGGCCGGCGTCATCGCGATCGGGACGCGACTGCTCGCCGTGGCAGCGGCGTTCCAGTTGTTCGACGGGCTCCAGGTCGCGACGACAGGTGCGCTGCGTGGTCTCGGCGAGACGCGGATGCCGATGCTCGTGAGTCTGTTCGGATACTGGATCAGTGGCTTGCCGCTCGGCTGGTGGCTCTGTTTCCGGGCCGGATACGGCGTCATCGGTCTGTGGCTCGGTCTTGCCGTGAGCCTCTTCGTGGTCGGAACGGTGCTGATGGGGCTGTGGCACGTGCGGATTCGAGAGACGGAACGACGGATGAGGTCCTGATGGCATTGCGAACGGGCAGACTGATCGGCGCGCTCGACGCCATTCCGAGCGTGTCGCTGGGCACGTGGCCGACGCCGCTCGTGCGTCTGCGGCGCCTCTCGGCGGCGCTCGGGATCGACCTGTGGATGAAGCGCGACGAGTGCAGCGGGCTCGCGCTCGGCGGCAACAAGGCGCGCAAGCTGGAGTTCGTCATGGCGCGCGCGATCGAGGCCGGCGCGACGACGGTGGTCACCGCCGGCCCGCTCACGTCCAACCACACGATGATGACCGCCGCGGCGGCACGGCGCCTGGGTCTCGACGTGCACGTCGTGCTCGGCGGCACGCTGCCCGCGCACGAGACAGGTAACCTCGCGCTCACGCGAGACTACGGGGCGCACGTGTACGTCACGCCGATGGACACGGCGAACCCTTCCGACGTCGACCTGCAGGCATCGACGTCCGTGTGCGCCGACCTCGTCGAGCAGACGCGCGGCTTCTGGATCCCGCCCGGCGCATCCATGCCCGAGTCCGTGCCGGGATATGCCGCCTGCGTTCGCGAAGTCCTCGCGCAGTGCGGTGGGACCTTCCCCTTCGACGATGTGGTGGTGGCGTACGGCACCGGGTCGACGTCGGCCGGCGTCCTGGCTGGCCTCGTGCTGGCCGACATACCGGCCACCGTGCATGCCGTGTCGGTCTCGTCGCCGGCGGCGATGGCACGATTCCAGGCCGTCTCGCCGGAATCGCTGGCGCGCGCCGCTGCCGACCTGTATCGGTGGCCGATGGCGTTCGACACATCAGCCGCGCGATGCGCATGGATCCGTCCCGCGATGGAACCCGGCTACGGCATCCCGACAGCGGACAGCACCGCGGCACTCACGCGATTCGCGAGAGACGAGGGCTATCTCCTCGATCCGACGTACACGGCCAAGGCCGCCGCGTCGTTGGTGGAGATGGCAGGTACGGGCGTGCTGCGCCGTGGCGCGCGCGTGCTCTTCATCCACACGGGCGGTCTGCCCACGACGGCCGCCGCCGATCGCCATTGAAGGACCTGCGATGACTTCCGCTCCTCCCCCGTCGATTGGCGCCGCAGGCACCGTGCCGTTGCGCGTCAACGACGCACACTGCCACTTCTTCTCGCCGCGGTTCTTCGATGTCCTCGGGCGCCAGAAGGGACTTCCTGGAGACGCGCCGGGGCATGAGGTCACGCGTCTCGTGGGGTGGGACCCTCCGGGCACGCCGGAAGCGCTCGCCGACAGATGGGCGGAGACGTTGACCGGACACGGCGTCGGTCGTGCGTTGCTCATCGGCAGCGTACCCGGTGAAGAGGAACAGGTCGCGCGAGCCGTGACCCGACACCCTGACCGCTTCGTCGGGGCCTTCATGGTGGACCCGACGCAGGAGGGCGCCGTGACGCGCGTGGCATGGGCGCTGGCGCAGCCCGGTATGCGTGTCGTGTGCCTCTTCCCGGCGATGCACGGCTACTCGCCGTCCGACCCGCGCGTGCTGGGCCTGGCGGCGCAGGTGGCGGGCAGCACGGGTGCGGCGCTCTTCGTGCACTGCGGCGTCCTGACGGTCGGCATCCGCAGGAAACTCGGCCTGCCCAGCGCGTTCGAGACGCGTTACGGCAATCCGCTGGAACTGCAGGGGCTCGCCCTGCGCCATCCGACGCTGCCGATCATCGTCCCGCATTTCGGCGCCGGCTTCTTCAGGGAACTGCTGATGGTGGCCGATGCGTGTCCCAACGTACTGGTCGACACCTCGTCCAGCAATGCGTGGATGAAGTACAACCCCGGCCTCACGTTGCGGCACGTCTTCGGCCAGGCCCTCACCGTGCTCGGGGCCGAGCGCCTGCTGTTCGGAACCGACTCCTCGTTCTTCCCGCGCGGATGGCAGGTGGGGATTCGGGACACACAGTTGGCCGTTCTCCAGGAACTTGGCGTACCGGACGTGGATCGGCAGGCGATTTCGGCTGGCAACTTCGACAGACTCTTCCCCCGACGAGACCACACCTGAGTCTGCTATCGTTGACGGACACGTGGTGACTCAGCAGGCAAGCGACCGCACGACGCGGGCGACCCGGATCCGTTTGCGGGTGGCGAGCGGCGCTCTCGTCGTGTGCCTCGTCGGTGGCGGAGTCGTGCAGGCGCAGCCGCCGCCGGCTCGCACATCATCAGGGACACTGGGCGAGCACTACGCCCACACGATCGTGCGTGGCGATACGCTCATCGGCCTTGCGCATCAGTTGATGACCGACGTTCGCGACTGGCCGAAGATCGCGCGGCTCAACCGCGTGAGGGATGCCAGGCGGCTGCGTCCCGGCCGGACCTTGCTCTTCCCCGTGACATGGCTGCGCGGACTGCCGGGGCAGGCCGAAGTCCTCTGGGTACGGGGGCAGCCTCGCGTCGAGGGTGCGGGACAGGCCACCGTCGCGCTGCTCGGCACCGCGATTCCGCCAGGTTCGACGGTCGCGACAGGCGAGGGCGACGCCGTGCGCCTGCGTCTCTCGACAGGTGGCGAGGTGACCGTGGGCGAGCGCGCGCGCGTGACGCTCGTGGAACTCCGCACGATCGCCGGCAGTGTCAAGCGGACCCTGCTCGATGTCCGGCGCGGACGGATGGAATCCACCGTGCTCCCTCAGACGCATCCTCAACAGCGCCACGAAGTGCGGACGCCGCTCGTCAATGCCACGGTCCGTGGAACCGAGTTCCGCGTGGCGGTCGATGACGACGACACGACCATCACGGAGGTCACCGCGGGCGTCGTCGGTGTCGGCGGTCGTGGGCAGCCTGTCGTGGTGGGCGCCGGCTTCGGTATACGCGCCACAGGAGACGAGTCGACACTGACGCCGACGCCGCTCCTCCCGGCCCCCGACTTCCCGTCGCCGCCGCTCACAGTGACGCGCCTGCCCGTTCGCGCACGATGGGCGCCGACGACGGGGGCTGTCGCGTATCGCGTCCGCATTGTCCCCGCTGAAGGCGGGCCGCCGGTGGTCGACACGCGCATCGCGGGGACCGACGTCTCATGGCCGGACCTCGAGGACGCGGCCTACACGCTGGTCGTGCGTGCCGTCGACGCCAACGGGATCGAGGGCCTCGACGCGCACTATCCGTTGGTGGTCGATGCGCATCCCCTGCCGCCGATCGTCCGCGACGCCAGCGGTGCGGCGCCGGTCTACGGCGACACGCTGCCCCTGCGATGGACGCAATCGACCGATGCCTCGGGAGTGGATGTCCAGGTCGCGAGTGATTCGACGTTCAGCGCGCCAGTGTTCGAACAGAGCGACATCAAGACCCCAGAGATCGCCGTGCCACTTCCTCCGGGCCGGTACGCGTGGCGCATCGCCACGCGGCAGGGCGATCGACGTGGCCCCTGGGGCGACGCCGTGTCGGCCGAGCTCCGTGCCCGTCCGCGGGCCGGTCCACCGCCTGCCGCGCAACTGCTCGGCCGGGAGCTGACCCTTCAGTGGTCGGCTGGTCTCGCCGGCGATCGCTATGCCGTTCAGGTCTCCGCCGATCCGGACTTCGCCACGACCATGGTCGACACCGTCGTCGACGCTCCCACATTGACGCTCCCGCGGCCCGCAGCGGGTCGCTATCACGTGCGGGTGCGCGTGGTGAACGACGAAGGCGTCGAAGGGCCCTACGGGCCGACGCAGAGCCTCGACGTCGTCGATCCGCCCCGTCGGCGCAGCACGTGGTGGTGGCTGCTCGTGCCGGCCGGCGTCGCGGGCGTAGTGCTTGGCGCTCGTTGATGCACGCCCACGGTCGCAGGACACGCGTCGTGCTCGGCTGTGCGGCGACCGCAGCCCTTGCCGCGCTCGCCGTCGACCTCGTGGGGCCCGGACGACGAGTGGACACGTGGCTGTGGGATTGCGTCGCACAGCTGGTCGCACCGACCGTGGCCGACACCGACACGCTGGTGTTCGGTCTCGACGATGCGTCGATCTCGGCGCTGCAGCCGCTGCTCGGCCCCTGGCCGTATCAGCGTGATGTCTGGGCGCATGTCCTTCGCTATCTCGACACGGCGGGTGCCACGCACATCACGCTCGACGTGCTCCTCACGGACCCTCGCCCGGGCGATGAGCAACTTCGTGACGTGCTCGCGGGACTCGACACCGTGGCGCTGGCGGCGGTCGCCGTCCCCTTCCAGATCGGAGCCGATCGCGAGACCGTTTCTCAGACGCGCGCGCTGCGCATCGACGCGGACGCGCCGGCACGGACGTCGTCGGATCTGGTGGAGCCACGGCCCGATTTCGCGAGCCGCGCGATCCTCGGCGTGGCCACGGCGGTCCCTGATGAAGATGGCGCCGTGCGACGGCTGGCGGTGCTCACGCGCGTAGGGACGAGCTTCTACCCCGGTCTGGCGTTCACGTCGCTGCTTGGTGAGGACCGCGTCGTCGGCGCGCGTCGTACGTGGCGCGGACCGATCCTGACCCTCGGCGGCCACGCCATACCCGTGGACGAGGACGGACAGGTTGAGCTCCGCTTCCCGCGGCGGCTTCCATCCCTGCCGACACTCCCGTTCGCCGATCTCGTGCGCGCGGCGGTGACACCGCAGGCAGGCGGTGATCTGGCGAGCACGGTTCAGGGCAAGCGGGTATTCATCGGTGCCACGGCCCTGCTGCTGGAAGAGCCCGTGCGGACGCCGATCGGCAGCACGTCGGGTGTCGAGTTCCTGCGCCTCGTGTCGGGGCTCGTCGAGGAGGGGGCCGTCGTCAGGCCGCGGCGATGGGCGTTCGATGGCGTGCTGCTGATTGCCATCATGGCGGTGTTCCTGGCGGTCAGGGCCAGGAACAGTCATCGCACGCGTACGTTGGTGCTGGGCATGGTCAGCGCGTGGGTGGCCACGGTGGCCATCGCGCTCGTGCTGCTGGTGTGGGCGCAGCAGCGCGTGGCGTTGTACGTGCCGATGGCGGCCGCGTCGATGGCAGCCATCATGCTGGGCCTGGCGGACCTCGCGCGCCTGCGGCGGGAACGCACACGTCTCGAGGCCGACGCGCTCGCTGCCGAACGTGCGTCGGAGTTGAAGACGCAGTTCCTCAACCACGTCGCTCACGAGTTGCGCACGCCCGTGACGGCCATCCTGGGATTCGGGCGCCTCATCATCGAGGGGCGGACACCCTCGGCCACCGAGGAGTACGCGCGCGTCATCAGTCGCAACGGCGCGCATCTGCTCCATCTGGTGAACAACCTGCTGGACGACGCCACATTGTCGGTGGGCCGCGCGCGTGTCGCTCCGCAACCCATCGCCGTGCGGCTGCTCGTGAGCGACGTGCTCGCAACGATGGAAGGCCTGCCGCGTCAGGATGGTGTCGCGCTGTCGGGCGAGGTCGCGGCCGGCGTGCCGCCGTACCTGCTCATCGATGCCCTGCGCGTACGGCAGGTGCTGTTGAACCTGCTGGCCAATGCGATGAAGTTCACCGATGTGGGCAGTATCCACCTCTCCGTCGACTGGGATTCGCGCGCCATGATCGTGCGCGTGACGGACACGGGCAGCGGCATGGCTCCGTCGGTCCTCGCGCGTGTGTTCGACGAATTCGAGCTCGGCGACCCGCGGGCGATTCGCGCCGGCGGCACGGGACTCGGCCTGAGCGTCTCGCGGCGGCTCGCGCGCCTGATGGGCGGAGACCTGTGCGCCGAGTCCACCGAAGGGCGCGGCAGCTGTTTCACCTTCACACTGCCGACGCGCGTAGTCGACGCGCCACCCGGAGTCGAGGGTGGGAGCGAGCCCTTCCCCGACGCCATCGACGAGGCAGGGCCGCTCGTGCTGATCTGCGACGACGTGGAGGACATCCAGCAGTTGTTCGCCGTGGTCCTGGCGTCGGCGGGTGCACGCGTGGAGACGGTGGACAACGGCGCCGACGCCGTGACGGAAACTCTGCGACTCTGGCCCGACGCCGTCGTGATGGACCTCGATCTCCCGGGACAGGATGGGATCGTGACGGTGCAGGCTCTGAGACGTGAGGGCTACGACGGTCCCGTGATTGCCGTGTCGGGCAGCGGTAACGACAGAGAGGCATCGTTGCGGCAGCACGGCTTCACCGACTCGGCGCGGAAGCCTGTTTCGAGCGCCCTGTTGATCGATCTGGTGTCGCGCCACGTGAGGGGCTGGCAGCCCCGCTCGTCGGGACAGCGCCCCACAGCGTAGCGGCCCGGGCCTGCCCGGCCCGCCACACGTCGTATCAACGGCCTCCGGCGAGTTCGCTCGGGAGTCGCGGCGTGCGCAGCAGATCGACGAACACGTCCCATCGTGGATCGGGTGCTGTCGCGGTACCGCCCTGTCGTGTGACGTACTGCTCGACGAGGTCTTCGCCGAGGTTGTAGTTGATGACGTAGCTCCGATAGCTGTCGAAGAACCGCACGCGCTGAGTCGCGCGCTCGCGGCTCATGAGGGTGTAGCGCTCGAGCCAGGCGATGGCCTGATCGGCGGTGACCGTGCCATCGAGGTACTGTCGCGCCGCCTCGTTCCCGGCGTAGGCCAGTCCGGTCGTCAGGCGCTGGACCTCCTGATAGCGCGCCGCGAGCGCGGGATCGAGTCCGGCCAGCGGATACAACACGTCGCGCTCGAACGCGAGGCGATCGGCGTCGCTGAACGCCACGCGAATCCCGAAGTTCGCCGTGCCTTCGGCGATGAGACTCTGCGGCGAGAAGAGCGGATAGACCGACCACTCCACCCACCCGCGTTCCCGCACGAGGTGCTGTTCGAGCAGCACGTTGTACACGTGGTGTCCGGGATAGCCCTCGTGGCACGCGAGGTCGAGCGCGCGATCGATGTAGATCGGCAGGTCCGTGTTCACCTGAATCACGCTGCGGTATTGCCCCTGATACCAGTTGTAGCCGCTCCACGGCTTGTTGGTGACGTACTCGATGCTGAACGACTCCTCCGCCGGCAGCGTCACGTGCGCACGCGTCCTGGTGCGGCAGGCATCGACGGCTGCACGGAACACCGCGTCGAGCGCGGCTGGCGGGATCACCATGCGCTCGCGGAAGGCCTGGTAGCGCGCAGACACGCTGCCAGCGCCCGGGAGGGCGGCGTCGAGCGCGGCGAGCAGACCGTCGAAGTGCGCGGCGTCGTGCGTCGGCGCCGTGGCGTCGTAGAGCGCCCGCGATTCCTCGTCGAAGGGCACGCGCGTGCCACTCGCGATCGCCGCTCGCATCGCCAGCGCGCGTGCCTGCGCCTGCAGTACCAGCAGTCGCCGTGTCTCGTCAGGTCCGGAGGCGACGTACGCGTCGAGGCGCGTCCGCAGCGCCTCGATGCGACGCGAGACGTCGGCAAGCGGCGCCCGAGCGGCCGTCACGTCGGCCTTGATGTCCGCGGGGCCGTAGTACGCATCCACCGCATCGGGGTCGTGTACGCCCAGCGCGAGTACCTGGCGGACGTAGTCGTGAGCGAGATCGTCGAGCGTGGGCATGGATGTCCGTGATTGCTGCGCGGCAGGGCCGACGTGCCACAGTGGCCGCATCGTCGTCGGCGGTACGTCGAGCATCGCGTAGAGCGCCGGCATCTCCGTGAACAGCAGCGCGACGAACGCGATCAGGCACGCGGCCACGTACGCGGTGAAGCCCGTGTGGCGATACAGTTGCTCAGGCCGCTGGGCCGGACTGTCGGGCAGCATGCCGAGCTTCAGGTAGTACGCGAAGAGGCCCGCCACCAGCGGCGCCATGAACACCAGCTCGAGGTGATAGCGGACGATGAAGATGCCGCCGAAGAGCGCGCCGATCACGGCATAGAAGAGGATCGAGACGAGGAGGCGATCCTCGGTGTAGTGTCGGAACGATCGCCGGTAGGCCGCCGCGACTGTGGGATCACCGATGTGGCGATACTCGGCGTACCGCTTGACGGCCATCAGGAACGCGCCCGCCATCCAGTACGCAATCGCGAGCGACACGGGCGGAAGAAGGCCGTCGATGAGCGCGAACCACCCGAGCCACAAGCGAATCGGGTTGTTGATCGACTCGCTCAGCACGTCGAGGTACGGCCACTCCTTCGTCCTGATGGGCGGCACGTTGTACAGCACGCCCATCACCCAGAGCCAGATCGCCGACGCGAGGAACGGGCCGTTGACCATCGCGGCGAGGCCGAAGCCAGCACTCGCCAACAGCACCCACTCGGCGTACGCCAGCGGCACCGATACCAGACCCGATGGAATCGGGCGGCCTCGCTTCAGGGGATGGTGGCGATCGTGTGGTGCGTCGAGGATCTCGTTCAGGACGTAGTTGCTCGACGCCACGAGACACGTGGCGGCGACGGCGATCAGCAGGCGCCACGCACCCGCGCGATCGAGCGCGTCGGGGCGATAGCTGACGGCCAGCACCACCCCGAGCAGCATGAACCCGTTCTTGAACCAGTGATCGGGTCGCGCGATGTCGACGTATGCGCGCCAGGCAGGCGTCTCGGCAGGGGGAAGCGGTGTGGATGGCAGGTCGGTCACGGCCCGTCTTGGCGACACACATAGTAGCCGGGAACGATCGGCGGTGCCGAGTCGCAGGGGCGAGTCGCGATGCGCACGACCTCGGCCTCGTGCTGCGCGAGCAGGTGCTCGTAGAGATCCACGCGCGACAGCGTATCCGACCCGATGATCACCCGCTCCTGCGTCATGAACGCGACGTAGTAGGCCGTCCAGTAGTCGCTTCGCGCGTAGTGGAGCCCCCGCGCCTCCATCGCCGCGCCAAGCTGGGCGCGGTTGGATATCGACGGCGACCGGAGCTGTTCGGCCCAGAGCTCTGCGTGCGGCACGAGGTTGAGGACCGTGAGGCCGACGAACGCGACGCCGACGATCGTCCGGACGATGCGGCTCGGCGAGACCGTCCAGGCCATGAGTGCCAGACCCGTGGGCAGGAAGATACCGAGCAGCGCGTAGCGGATCGTGAGCACCGAGAGCGGTCCGCAGCGGCTGATCGCGTAGACGATCACGCTCTGCGCCCCTACGAGCGCGAGGAACATTCCCAACTGCACCGCCGGTGACGAGCGATGAGCCCAGAGCGCGCGCCAGTGCCACGCGATGCTGCCCACGGCCACGAGCATGGCAAGCGCGAACATCGGCCACGCACCGTCACTCCCCTGCCAGACCGTCGACTGGACGGCCGCATCCGACAGCGGGGCGCGCACGGGGCCCCATAGCAGCCCGAGGTACGAGGCGCCGAGGTCGATCACGTTGCGCCACGCCTGCGCCGGCACGAAACAGAACGCCGCGCCGAGCGTCGAGAGATTGCCGTCGGCCAGCAGGGCCGTCGACGTGCCGGGGCCGCGAATCGACGAGAACCGCGCGACGCCGGCGATGAAGGCCGTCGTGCCGAGCGCCGCCATCGTTGCGCGCATCCAGTGTCGTGCCCCGGCTCGCGTCAGGCCGTCGCCAGACAGTACGTCGATCACCACCGCGGCCAGCACGGCGTACGCCACGAACTCGCGTACGTGGAAACCGACGGCCGCGATGACGCCGAAGGTCAGCGGCGATCGGCGTGCGTACCAGAGCGCAAGCACGAAGGCGGCCGGCTCGATGCTCATGCCGAGCGCATCCATCAGGTCGGCTCCGCTCACGCCCGATGGCACGAGCACCGGCAATGCGAGCAGCAGCGCGACGGCCGGGCGCAGGCCAGCTGCGCGGATCGCCATGACCGTCGCGACACCGACGCCGACGTTCATCAGCAGCAGCGGCAGCTTGAGCGCGAAGGGCGTGGCGCCGAACACCCACATGAACGGCGCCGTCACGTAAGCCGTCACCATCAGCACGTACGGCAGCGCGTACTGATAGACGGGCAGCGCCCGGAACTCCGAGATGTGCTTGGCCATCAATCCGACCACCGCCTGATCGGCATCGAAGGTCAGCGTGCCCCACACCACGTACGGCAGCGCGCGGCACGTCACCAGTAGTGCCGCCAGCACGAGCCACGGGATCGAGGTCGACTCGAACCACGGGACGGAGGCCGACTCACGCCGCGGGGTGGACGACTCGAATGACGAGCTGGAGGTCAGGGGCTTCAGCCCCTGGCTGAGCGGTGATGGCGGCGGGTGCGCGGGTGGCCTGGAGTCGGACGGCGTCATGAGTCTGCGCGACGGTTACTATACGTGGCTGCCGAGCCGAGTCCGGCAACGCGCGCCGTACACACAGGTCCCGAGTTCCGGATACCGCCGTTTTCGAAGAGTCCCGTGCCGTCCCTGTCGACAGTCAGATCGCCCGTCGTGGTGCGGTCGCTCATCGCCCTGCTGCTCCTGCTGGCGGCCGGATTGTGGTCGCTCGATACGCGGCAGCCCGCGGCGTGGCCCGACGGTGTCACCCCGTGGTTCGAGCACGTGCGGGCGTGGGCGCCCGCGGCCTTCGCCATCGATCTGCTCGACATCCACGCGCCGATGACGCCAGACCTCGCGGCACCCAGTGCGCTCCTCGTGGCGCTCATCGCCGCCTGTTCGCTCGTGACGATGCTGCGCCTGGACGTGCCGGCACTCATCGCCGTTGGCGTGGCACTGGG
The DNA here is from genome assembly GCA_964422175.1 of uncultured Luteitalea sp. Taxonomy (GTDB): domain Bacteria; phylum Acidobacteriota; class Vicinamibacteria; order Vicinamibacterales; family Vicinamibacteraceae; genus Luteitalea. Next base: position 22,092 of record CAYRAE010000020.1, read on the forward strand.
CCTCATCGCCACGCGATCGGTGTGGAGCGCTCTCGGCCTCGGGCACGACGCGTTCGCGACACTCGTCGCTGCCGCGGCAATCCTCTCGCTGACCATCGATGCACGATCCGGACGTCGGTGCGTCGCACTCTCAGCACTCGCGATCGTCATGGCTCCCTCGGCAGCATGGGGGCTGGCGCCGCTGCTGGCTGCGCACTGGCGGTCGGCCCGTGCGCGAGTGGTCGCCTGTGCGATCGTCGTAGTGGCAGCGTGCTGCGTGCAGGGTGCCATCCTGGCCTACGCGTGGCGATCGATCGCCTGCCTCGACGCGGGCCTGTGGCCGACGGCGCTCGGAGACGTGCTGCGTCCCGGTCTTGTCGCCGACGCCAGTTCGCTGCTCGCGCTGCGAGACGCATCGGCGATCGTGCTCGCCGACGTGCACGTGTTCGGTATCGCCGTCGCGGCACTCGGCTTCGTCACGGCGACGGGTGTCGCGAAGCGGCTGCGCGGCCCAACGCTTGCCACCCTTGTCGTGGGTGCCGGAACCCTGGCAGGCGCGCTGCTGTCGCCCGCGCTGTTCGCGCAAGTGGCTGTCGCATGGTGCGCCGTATGGTTCGCCCTTGGCCTCACGCGCCTGGTGTCAGACGACCATGGCCACACCCGCCCCGTCGCCGCGGCGATCGCGGCCCTGGTGGCTGTCGCCGTACCCGTGCTGCGCCACGCCGTGGTGGAGCCGACACCCTGGGCCGGCAGCATGCGTCACATCACCCGCGCCGTTGCGCCCTCATGGCGTGACGGCGTGGTCGCGAGCGACGAGGCCGTCACAGCGCGGCGGCTCCGTCTCGCCCGCGCGCAGTCGATCCCGGCGAGTCCAGGCTCGCTCAATGCCTGTCTCGCGACGGGCACGACAGTGCGCGCCCTGGGCGACACGATCCCGCGCGTCGAGTCTCTCGGATACGACGCTCCCGAACAACCGGTCGCGTCACCCGTGGGAGCCGTACTCCGGGATCTCCGCGCCGATCAACTCGTCGCCCTCGCCGTGACGCCGGAGGCCGTGCCGTGGTTCGGCGCGCAGGACGCCACGGCAGCGGCGCGTGTGTCCGTCGTCCGCGAGCGGCTGGTTGGGTCTCCCGCGCTCGGTGTGATCGTGAGGACGGACAGTCACGGTGACGCCCGCGCGAGTCGCGATGGCGTCGAGTTCACGC